>JASHSZ010000008.1 GCA_030040815.1 Streptosporangiaceae bacterium | reverse complement strand
CCGAACGGGATGAGGTCGTTGACCAGCCCGTCAGCCGAGGAATCCGATAGCACAGCCGCCCGGGTCCGGACATAGCGAGCGATCGACTCGCGGATCGCGGCCGCTGGGATGACGGCGAGCCGGTCTCCAAGGGCGGCGCCGCGGGGGCCTCGCTTGGGTGGCGTCTCCGCCTGCCCGCATTCGAATAGCAGCTGCCGGAGCCCGAACAGCCGGCCGTGCCACTGCCTGCGGGTGGTCGCGGTAGCGCTGGTCACCTCGGCCAGCGCGGTCTCCATCCGGTCCAGGATCGCCGTGTCCAGCTGGCCGGGCGCGGTCGCCGACCACGCGACGGCAGCCGGGACGAACTGGTCGATGACACTGCGGGACCAGTAGTAACTCCAGCCCAGGCTGCGGGCCGCCTCCCATAGCCCTTCGAACTCATCCGGCCATAGCTGACGGATGGTGGCGCTCATCCCGCCGAGATCTTTGGCGGCGAGCAGGTCGAGGTCGACGCGCACCCGGCCGCGCAGCGCAGCCCATGACACCAGCGGCCACGCCTTGATCCGCCGCAGGTCGGCCAGCCGGGTCCGGGTCGGCCTTCCCATCCAGGCCTGAAGATCGGGATGCGCGGCGAGGAAGCAGCGGGCCAGGCGAAGCCGCTCTCGCAGCGAGCGGTCGTTGACCCCGGTCTCATGGCAGAAACGTGTGTATTCGCCGATCAAAGGGTGGTCCTCGGCGGTCGCCCACCGGGCCACGGCCGCCGTCACCGGCTCATCACCGCCCTGGCCGCCGCGTACTCGGCGGCGACGTGCTCACTGGACAGGTGCACGTACGAGGCCGTGGTTTCCGGTGACGCATGTCCCATCAGCTGCCGCAGCACCAGCAGGTCGAGCCCGGCTGCGGCCAGCTCGGTCCCGTAAGTGTGGCGCAGCCGGTGCGGCCGCACGCGCAGCGCACCCGAAGCCTTGCGGTGGTACCGAAACACGCTGCGCAGGCCGGCCTCGGTCATCGGGTTCCCCGCGGTCGGGCCGCGCAGCACGACGAAACACTCCGGCGTCTTCAGCCCCGGCGGGCGCTCGCACCGCAGGTAGGCAGCAAGCTCCGCGAAGAACGCCGCGTCAACCGGGACGATCCGTTCCTTGCCGCCCTTGCCCGTCAGCCGTAGCCGGCGGCGCCCCTGATCAACGTCGGCGAGCTTCAGCGACCGCACCTCCGCTGAACGCAGCCCGCCCAGCAGCATCACCAGCACGACCGCACGGTCCCGGTGTGAGCCGAGACTTGCCAGGAACGCGGTCACATCGGCCAGGTCCAGGCTTTCCGGCAGCTGCCGCTGCTGCCGCACCAGCTTCCCGCTACCGCGGCCCCGGCCAGGCCCGAGATGCCCCAGCATCCCTCGCGCCTTGGGTCGCAGGCCCTGGCCACGGCGCGGCGACGGCACCGGGTTGTCCGAGCGCACGCCCGCCATCACCAGGTACTCAAAGAAAGCCCGCGCCGCAGCGGCACGCCGGTTCACCGACGCCGGAGCCGCCCGCCCCGGCGCGCTGATCGGCACCACTTTCTGCCCTGCGCCACGGGCGGTGTTCTGCCAGTCCACCCAGTCGAACACATCGGTCGGCACCACCTCTGACAGTCCGATCGACCGCTCCTGAAGGAACCGGGCCAGGCTGAGGATGTCATAGGCATAGGCCCGCACCGTCGCGGGCGAGAACCCGCGCGTCTGCAGATGCGCCAGGAAGGCGTTCGCCACGTCCGCCCCGTGCCACTGCCCGGTCAGCCGGTGCGAGCCACCGCGCCGCTCAACCGTCACCGTCATCGGCTACCTCCTGCAGGCCACCGGTCCAGCATGGACCCCCGGCAACAGAAGACCCAGAACTCACGCAGCGCGGGCGAGCCGAGCCGCTTCCAGCCGGTTAACGGATATGAAGCTGGAGTGCCGGATCCGGTTGTGGTGCTCGGCGGGGAAGCGCAGGTAGGCGGTCAGGCCCGCCCGGTCGGTGAGCAGGATCTTGACGGCCGCCGGGTAGAGCGCCTTGTACCCGCCGACGAAGGCGTCGATGCGGCTGTCGGCGACCTGCACGAGCCTGGGCCCAGGCGGGATGGTGAGATCGCCGGTGTCGAGTATGGCCCAGTAGGCGTCCTTGACCTCGGCCTGCATTTCCGGCCGGGATCTTCGCAAGCAGGTTGCGGCATCGGTGAATGAGGCAGCGCTGGCGCAGCGCCCGGGGGAAGGCCTGCTCGTTCGCGCCGATGAGGCCGGGTGCGCCCTCGGAGACGACAAGGGGAGGGCCAGCCAGGCCGCGGTCCTTCAGGTCGCGCAGGAAATCACCCCAGCATCGGCGGACTCGCCCGTGCCCGGTGCCAGGCCGATGAACGCGGGCTTCCCGGCGGTGGTGAGCCCCAGGCCGCCAGCACAAGCTCGGCCGGCGATCCGGGGTGCATGCGGAAGAAGCTGGCGTCAAGGAACAGGTAAACCAGCGTGGTCTGATCGAGGCGCCGCCGTGCCCAGGCTTCGTACCCCTGCCTGATGGCCCGGCAGATCGCCGACACCGTCGACTTGGACACCGCGGCCTGCTCGCCCAGCGCCTCAGCCAGGGCAGCCTCAACATCCCGCATCGACAGGCCGCGCACGAACGAGGCGATCACCAGCGACTCCGGCGCGTTGTCTTCGGGACGTGGCTGCCGAGCAGCCGGGAAGCGAACGCCTCGGTGGTGCCGCGCAGCTTCGGCCGCGCCCCTTCCTGAACTGGACAAACTTCGTCCGAGCTATGCGCAGCGTCACTGCCGCAGTGACCCGCGTCGCCAGGTCGTTTCGGGGACTCGATGCCAATCATGACCGGGCCAGCAGCCAAGCTTCAATCCATTGCCGGAAACCCCTCAGGCGCCCAGACAGGACTTTAGACCCTACGCGATAGATCCACTTGGCAATGATTTGCGCTACGCGGGCAGCGCTAGCGTCTCCGGCCAAGGCACAGCAGCCAGCGGCTCCGCCGCGCTGCGAGCATTCTGTGGAGGGTCTTGATGATCAGTGCAGGGGATACCGCGTTCGTGCTCGTCAGCGCCGCGCTGGTGATGCTGATGACGCCAGGCCTGGCGTTCTTCTACGGCGGGCTGGTGCGGCGCAAGAACGTGCTGGCGATCATGCTGCAGAGCTTCATCTCTATGGGGGTTGTGACCGTTATCTGGGTGGCGGTCGGGTACTCGCTGGCCTTCTCTGGCAACGAGGGCGGCGTGATTGGCAACCTTTCCTGGGCGTTCTTGCGGAACGTGGGGGCCCGGCCGGGCCCGTGGGCGGCGCACATCCCGGCGCTGGCCCACTTCTCATTCCAGGAGATGTTCGCCATCATCACACCCGCTCTTATCACCGGTGCGTTCGCCGACCGGGTCCACTTCAAGAGCTACCTGAAGTTCCTGGTCGCCTGGAGCCTGCTGGTCTATGTGCCGCTGGTTCACTGGATCTGGGGCGGCGGGTTCCTGGCCAAGTGGGGCGTGCTCGACTTTGCTGGCGGCATGGTCGTGCACACCAGCGCCGGCTTCGCCGCCCTGGCCTCGGTGTGGGTGGTGGGGGCGCGCAAGTTCGCGCCCGGTGAAAAGACGGTGCCGCACAACATCGCGTTCGTCGGCCTGGGCACAGGCCTGCTGTGGTTCGGGTGGTTCGGCTTTAACGCCGGATCGGCGCTGGCCGCCAACGGGATCGCGGCGCAGGCTTTCGTCAACACCGACATCGCGGCCTCGGTCGCCATGTGCACATGGCTGGCCATCTCCTGGTGGAAGACGGGCAAGCCCAGCATGGTCGGCGCCTTCACCGGCGCCGTCGCCGGGCTCGCCTGTATCACCCCCTGCGCCGGATACGTGCCCACCTGGGCTTCGTTCATCATCGGCTGTCTGGCCGGCGGCTTCGTCTACCTGGCGGTCTGGTTCCGCAACAGGATGAAGTGGGACGACGCCCTGGATGTCTGGGGCGCCCACGGGATCGGCGGTCTGCTCGGCACTATCCTGCTCGGGGTCTTCGCGTACGTCTCGGTCAATGCGGCAGGCCATAACGGGCTCGCTGCCGGCAACCCCGCCTTCTTCGGCAAGCAGGTCGCGGCCGCGCTGCTGGTGGCCGCCTACGCCTTTGGCGTCACCTGGCTTATCCTCAAGATCCTGAACCGGTTCGAGCCGGTCCGGGTGCCGGACGCGGTCGAGCAGGCTGGCCTGGACACCGAGCTGGAAGAGGAAGAAGCGTACGTCCTTTAGGCGATGCTGGGGCTGGGAGTCTGCGGCCTGCCTCGCCGCAGAGCGAAGTAGATTCAGGCTCAACGGGTCAGCGTCTGCTGACGGTCAGGGCGACTCGACTCCTTATGTGTTGCGCCAGGTGCAACGGGCCGCTGCGAAGGAGCACTCAAAGAGGGGCGCAGCCTCACAGATGAACGTCGAGATGGGTCAGCGAGCCAAGAGCACTGATGAGGTCGATGCTGCCGTCCCCGATGACCTGGAAGGCAACGGTCACGTCGTTGCTCATCGTGTATCGCACCGGATGCACAAGGCTGAGTACTCGCCCCACCGAACTAGCGCAAGCGGCAGCGACAGCTCCGTGCGTCACCTCGGTCTTGGTCGCGTAGGCGGCGATCGCGATGATGACGGTGCGCGAGCGCGACTCAATGAAGCGTGGGCAAGTCGACGCTCATGAATGCGCTGGTCGGCGCCAAGGTCGCGATCACCAGCAGAGTCTGCCACATGGTGGGCTAACCGCCGCTCCGGCCGACTGACTCCACCCGCTCGGCCGGCTTGGCTGCCAGAAGAATCAACGCCACCGATCGGGTTTCCGAGACCTCGTGACGGTCGTCGGGGATTCGTCGCCTACACCGTGGACCTGGGGCACATGGCTCGTCACACCGGTGACCACCCGCAGCCCAAGACGCTGCGCTGTACCCAGGGCTACCGTCGAGAGGACGGCGAGCGGAAGGCCGGGCTGCGCCACGCTGACGAGCTTCCACGTAAAGACGAGCTGCAGAGATGACCTCAGTCGAGAGGCTTAGTTAGCTAGTGGCTGTCCGGGACGAAGTCGTAGTCGCCCATCCCTTGGAGTACAAGGAAGTTTGCAGCGTCGGGGCCGATGTTCGTGACCAGATGTCGGCGTCCCGCTCGCACAGGCCCCCAAGTCTCTCCGACGCCCACCTCAACCTGTTCGTCTGGGTCTCGCAGAAAGATTCGTATGCGTCCACCCAGGACATAAAACGTTTCCTGGATGTTCGAGTGATGGTGCCATGGGACCCTTTGTGTCCGACTCAACCGGATTTCCGAGATTCGAAATCCTGGCCGTTCGGCGTGATATCCAACGTGCTCGTAGAGTTGAGGATCGTCCATGGGCTTCCTCCGGGTGCGATGGAGGCAGCGTAACGGCCGCCAGTCCTGCTGGGCAGCCCAGGCACCTGGTCGCGACAGAGCGCCTCTGAACCCCGGCCCACGTCGATCGCGCTGAGCCGGGTGACAACCTGGGCTGGCACCAGCCCGATGAGCGCCTCAAGGTCAGCGAAGCTGCGCCACGAACCTCCCAGTCAGCCCGCTATACGACCCGGGGTGGCTCCCGCCAAGCTCGTTGCATCTGATGCAACGCCTGACGTCTAATGACCACTCAGGAGAGGTGCAGCGTCTCCGGCCGCACCTCTCCTGAGCTGGGAAGACCTCGTCGAACAATCTGGGTCAGTGGTGCAGCGCACTTATTCGAAGAGCGCGGTATTCCCGGCCCGCCGACAGGTCGCCAGCAAACGAGGCGTAGAACTGCTCGCGGTCCAGCAAGGTCCAGGTCCCGCCCGATGAGCTGCATCGGGCGTCAGCCCCACGAATCCTCGTGTGCGCGCGGAGGTCCCGGTCCGGTCAGCGGGCTGATTCACGTGATCAGCGCGCTGTATGCGTTGAGA
>JASHSZ010000546.1 GCA_030040815.1 Streptosporangiaceae bacterium | reverse complement strand
CCAACGAGGTCCTCGTGCTGGAGGCGGGGCGCCCGGACTACCCCTGGGACGTTCTCATCCACATGCCAGCCGCCCTGACGTTCCCGATCGGGAACAGGTTCTATGACTGGAAGTACCAGTCCGAACCCGAGCCGTACCTGAACGGCCGCCGCATCTACCACGCGCGCGGGAAGCTGCTCGGCGGGTCAAGCAGCATCAACGGCATGATCTTCCAGCGCGGCAACCCGCTGGATTACGCTCGCTGGGCCGGCGATCCAGGCATGCAGGACTGGGACTATCCGCACTGCCTCCCGTACTTCAAGCGGATGGAGACCTGCCTCGCCGGTGCGGACGATTTCCGCGGCGACGACGGCCCGCTCGTTCTCGAGCGCGGCCCGGCCACTAACCCGCTGTTCACCGCCTTCTTCGAGGCCGTGCAGCAGGCGGGGTACCAGCTCACCGACGACGTCAACGGCTACCGGCAGGAAGGCTTCGCGCCGTTCGACCGAAACCTGCACCGCGGCCGACGGCTCTCGGCGGCCCGCGCGTACTTGCACCCGGTGCTGTCCCGCCCGAACCTGACCGTCCGCACCAGGGCTCTTGTCACGGGCATCAGGCTGGACGGCGGCCGAGCGACCGGCGTGGAATACCGGCAGGCCGGCCGGCTGCGCACGGCTAGCGGAGGCGAAATCATCCTGTCCGGCGGCGCCGTCAACAGCCCGCAGTTGCTGCAGCTGTCCGGCATAGGCAGCCCGGCCGTGCTGACGGCCGCCGGCGTGAACGTCGCGCACGAACTGCCCGGTGTGGGCGAGAACCTGCAGGATCACCTCGAGGTGTATGTGCAGTACGCCTGCACCCAGCCGGTTTCCGTCGCGCCCGCGCTCAAGTGGCGCAACCGCCCGCTCGTCGGTGCGCGCTGGCTGTTCCTGCGCAGCGGGCCGGGCGCGACGAACCACTTCGAGGGCGGCGGCTTCGCGTGCAGCAACCAGGACGTCGCCTACCCGAACCTGATGTTCCACTTCCTGCCGATAGCCGTGCGTTACGACGGCTCGGCACCGGCTGGCGGCCACGGCTACCAGGTGCACGTCGGCCCGATGAACTCCGACGCCCGCGGCAGCGTCCGGATCATTTCCGATGACCCCGCTCGCAAGCCGGCGCTCCGGTTCAACTACCTGTCCACCGAGCAGGATCGGCGCGAGTGGGTCGAGGCCATCGGCGTCACCCGAACCATCCTCAACCAGCCCGCCATGGAGCCGTTCAACGGCGGCGAGCTGTCGCCCGGCTCGGCCGTGCAGTCCGACGCGGAGATCCTGGCGTGGGTGAGCCGCGACGCTGAGACCGCGCTGCACCCGTCCTGTACCTGCGCGATGGGCATCGGCCCGATGTCGGTCGTCGACCCGGCGACGATGCGCGTGCACGGGCTGGCCGGGCTTCGGGTGGTGGACGCATCGGTGCTACCGTACGTCACCAACGGGAACATCTACGCTCCGACGATGATGGTGGCGGAGAAGGCCGCCGACCTCATCCTCGGCCGCACGCCGCTGGCGCCCTCGACCGTCGCGTTTTACCGCAGGAAGCCGCGGCCGTCGCCGTAGGCACGATGCCCGGGAAGCACTATCGTCGGGAGAATGGAAGACCCTGTCGCCCCCTCAGCCCACAGTGCCGATGACGCCCTGCCCGAGGCCATCGCGCTCGCGCAGGCTGCCGCGGAGGCGGGGGTGGCGCTGAAGCTGCTGGGCGGGCTGGCCGTCCGGGTGCTGGTGCCGAGCCTGCCGCCGCGCAGACGGGCGGGTCAGGACATCGACTTCGGCTGCCTGTCGAAGGGCCGCAAGGACACCGTCGCTTTCCTGGAGCGCAGCGGCTGCGTGCCGGACCGTCGGTTCAACAGCCTCAACGGCGACCGGCAGATGTACTTCACCGCGCCGTCGGGCCGACCGATCGACGTGATGGTCGACCGGCTCACTATGTGCCACGTGCTCGACTTCCGGCCCGGCTTCCGGCGCGTGCCGCTGACCCTCGACGGCGTGGACATCCTGCTGTCAAAGCTGCAGATCGTGGAGCTGAACGAGAAGGACGTGCGGGACATCCTGCAGCTGCTGGCCGGCCTGCCGGTGCGCCCGGCAGCCGACGTTTCGGTCACCGAGGTCGTGCTTGACACTGCGCGGTTCGCGGACATGATGGCCGCGGACTGGGGCTGGTGGCGCACCGTGACGCGGAACCTCGACAAGCTGCCCGCGCTGGTCGACAGCAATCCCGAGCTCGCTCCGGTGGACCCGCCGCACGATCCGCTCGGGCAAGCCAGCGCGCTGGCCGACGTGGCGCACTCGGTGCCGAAGGGCATGAAGTGGAAGCTGCGTGCGAACGTGGGCGACCGGGTGCGCTGGTACGAGCAGCCGGAGGAGGTCGGCCACTGAGCTCGGCGCGGACGCGCCGCGACCGCTCCTATAGCCCGTGCTGTGTCGCTACCTGACCGTTGTCTATCGTGACGTTCCTTCGTCATACTGCTAAAACGAAGGGCATACCGAGCAGCAAGGACGTCGCCGGGATATGAGAATCTTCTTCGCTACCGACATCCACGGGTCCGAGGTGTGCTGGCGGAAGTTCCTCAATGCGGCGGCCTTCTATCGAGCCGATCTAGTGGTGCTGGGCGGTGACGTTACCGGCAAGGCCATGGTGCCGGTCACCGTTTACGACGGCTACTGGCAGCTTACGTTCCGGGGCCAGACCCTGCGGCTGGACACCACGGAAGAACTCGGCGACGTCCTCGCCAGGATCCGCAACAGCGGCTTTTACCCGGCCATGGTCAGCCCAGACGAGCTTGCCGAGCTTGCCGCCGACGCTGCCGCGGTCGACCGGCGGTTCAGCAGCGAGATGCTCGGCTCGCTAGACCGGTGGCTGGACATGGCCGATGGCAAGCTGCGCGGGGGAGAGATCCCATGCATCCTCAATGGCGGCAACGACGACATCTTCGAGATCGACCAGGTGCTCGAGTCATCGCCGTGCGTGAGCTTCGCCGAGGGCAAGCTGCTCGATCTGGACGGATTCTCGCTGGTGTCCATGGGCTGGACGAATCCCACGCCCTGGGACACCTACCGGGAGGCACCGGAGGCCGAGCTGGCCACGAAGATCGACGCGGTCGCCGGCCTGGTGCCTGACATGGGCCGGGCCATCTTCAACTTCCACGCGCCGCCGTACGGGACCGGGCTGGACGAGGCGCCCGCGTTGGACGAGACGTTGCGGCCTGTGCATGGCGGCGCCGTGATGAAACCGGTGGGGTCGACGGCGGTGCGCGACGCGATCCTGCGTTATCAGCCGATGCTCTCGGTGCACGGCCACATTCACGAGAGCCGCGGAATCAAGAAGATGCAGCGCACCCTGGCCATCAACCCCGGCAGCGTGTACGGCGACGGGGTGCTGCAGGGCGCGGTGATCGACCTGGACGCCAAGAAGGCGAAGGTGTCCAGGTACCTGCTAGTGAACGGGTGAGTGACTGACCGGCAACTGCCAGCAGAGGGACGGGAAATGGCGACTGAATCGATCGGCGAGACCCCCACGCTTTTCCTCCGGAAGGCCACCGGCCTGGTGCGTGGCTGGTCAATCCGGGATTCGATGATCTACGCGTGCTTGTCCACGAACGTGATCACCCTCGGCATCTTCGAGTTCTCCTACCAGTCCTTCATCCCGAAGGGTCAGCTGCTCACCTCGGTGCTGATCTCTGCGGTCTGGGTGTCGTTCCTGGTGATTGCCTACGCGGGCCTCATCGTCACGATCCCGCGCGCCGGCGGCGACTACGTCTGGCA
>JASHSZ010000545.1 GCA_030040815.1 Streptosporangiaceae bacterium | reverse complement strand
AGCTGTACTGGCTCGGCTCGACGGTCAACGACGTCAACAGCCCCATCGTGAAGGCCTACGTGCTCACCGGGCAGTTCCTGGTCCAGCAGGGACGGCTCACGACGGCGCCGACTGCGTCGGTGATCGCGAGCCACGTCGATCCGGTGTTCATCAAGAAGGCGCTGGCTGGTGACTGCTGACGCCCGCGCCGTGCCGGGGCGCCGGCCGGTGGCTCCCGCGATCCGGGCGATAGGAGCCACCGGCCGTGCCGGGCAGGCCGACCCGCATTCCGGCGACGAGCGCGCGGCGCACGTCGTCATCGACTCGGTGAGCAAGGCGTTCCGGCGCGGCGGCCGCCGAACCGTCGCGCTTGGTGGGGTCAGCCTGGACATCGCGACCGGGGAGCTCGTCTGCCTGCTGGGGCCGTCGGGCTGCGGCAAGTCAACGCTGCTGCGCATCGTCGCGGGCGCCCTGGACAGTGACGAGGGATCGGTGACCGTCGGCGGCCGTCTGGTCACCGGCCCCTCGCACGACCGGGGCATGCTGTTTCAGACCCCGATGCTGTTCGGCTGGCTGACGACGAAGAACAACGTCCTGTTCGGCCCCCTGGCCCAGCGAGCCGCCGGCTTGCACGAGCGTGATGATCCCGAACTCGATGCCGATGCCGACGCGATACTGCAGACGGTAGGACTGGCTCAGTTCAGCGACGCATTCCCGCACGAGCTGTCCGGGGGAATGCGGCACCGCGCCGCGTTCGCCCGGGCGATGGCCACCCGGCCGTCGCTGCTGCTCATGGACGAGCCGTTCAGCGCGCTCGACGCGCTCACCCGGGTGCGCATGCACGAGTTCCTGCTCAGCATGTGGGATCAGTACCAGATCACGATCATCTTCGTCACTCACGACATTGAGGAAGCCGTCCTGCTCGGCGACCGGGTCGCCGTCATGGGCGGGCACCCGCCCGGCGTAACGGAGGTAATCCACGTCCCGCTCGGGCGTCCCCGGCACGCCGATGACGTCGACACCGAGGCATTCATCGCGGTAAAGCGGCAGATCCGCGCCGCGCTGGCCGGCCCGCGCAGCCCTGCTGCCGTCGCCGGCCCGCTCGGCACTCAAGGGAGACTTTAATGGCAAGCTGGCAATCCGGACCGCTCGCAGTCCTGGTACGCGAGGACGAGCACGCGCCAGCCGGACCGCCCGGCGACGACCTCGAGGAGCGTGCGGATCTACTCGCGCACCGCCGCGCCCGCCGCCGCGCCCGGACGACCCGGTTGCTGACCGGCCTAGGCGGGCTTGGCGCTCTGATCGTGCTCTGGCAACTGGCCGCGATGATCATCGATGACCAGGTCGCGCTGCCGTCGGTCATCCAGACCCTTCAGCAGTTCGTGCACTATCTCAACCGGCCCTACCCGGCGGAGGGCAAGCCGCTGTGGTTCGACCTGTATATCAGCACGCAGCGGGTCTTGATCGGCTTCGCCATCGGGGTGACCGCTGGCATCGCGCTCGGCGCCGCCATGTTCGCCAGCCAGGTCGTCCGGCACCTCGTCGACCCCGTCATCGAGGTCCTCCGGCCGCTGCCCCCGCTTGCCTTCATCCCGCTGTTCATCGTCTGGTTCGGCATCGGCGAGCTTCCCAAGGAAATCCTGATCATCGTGGGCGTCACCCCCCTGATGGCCATCGTCACCGTCGCCGCCCTCGGCGAGGTCCCCGAGGACCTGCGGCTATGCGCACGCACCCTCGGTGCGACCCGCCGCTACACCCTGCTGCACGTGCAGATCCGCGCGGCGCTGCCGGCCATTCTCACCGGCATGCGCATCGCCATGGCGGGATCCTGGAGCAGCATTGTCGCCGTCGAGATGATCGCGGCCACCAGCGGACTCGGCTACATGATCACCCAGGCGGGCGACTACCTCGACCTCTCGCTCGCCTTCGCGGGCCTCATCGCTATCGCTGCCGTCAGCCTCACACTCGACCTGGGCCTGCGCGGACTCCTTCTCCTGGCCGACCCCAGCAGGCGCGGTTAGATGTTACTGACTCTAACATCGGTGTTAGTATCTCTTACATTGCAGTAGGAGGTGCCGATGGCGAGACAGCGGTGGACTGAAGCAGAAATCGCGGACCTGGCCGGTCGGACGGCCGTCGTCACCGGCGGCAACGCCGGCCTCGGCCTACAGATCAGTCGAGTGCTCGCCGGGCGCGGTGCGCACGTCGTGCTGGCATGCCGAAGCGTCGAGAAGGGGGAAGCGGCCGCTAGCGTGATCGGCGGCGATACGGCTGTGGTGCGGCTCGACCTCGCCTCGCTAGCGTCGGTGCGCTCCGCGGCGGAGGAGATCCGCGCTCGGTACTCGCGACTGGACCTGCTGATCAACAACGCCGGCGTGATGGACATCCCGTACCAACGGACCGCGGACGGCTTCGAGCTCACCCTCGCCACCAACCACCTCGGCCACTTCGCGCTGACCGGGCTGGTGCTGGACCGGCTGCTCGCCGCCAACGGCTCCCGGATCGTGACGATGAGCAGCATTTCTCATCTGCGGGGCAGGGTTGATTTCGACGACCTGCAGGGCGAGCGCGGTTACCGGCCCGAAGCGGCGTACGCGCAGTCGAAGCTCGCGAACCTCCTCTTCACGTTCGAGCTCGACCGGCGGCTGCGGGCGGCGGGCATGCAGACCAGCGCGCTCGCCGCGCACCCCGGCGTCGTCTACACCGACTTGTTCGTCACCGCGTCGAAGCTGCAGCAGGCGCTGCTTAAGCCGCGGTCGCGAATCATCAACTTCTGGGCCGTGCAGGACGTGCGGATGGGGGCGCTGCCCGCGTTGCGGGCGGCTACCGACCCGGCAGCGCGAGGCGGCGACTATTTCGGCCCGCGGCGTTACGGGCTGCGCCGCCGGTTCCACACCGGCTATCCGGATCGGGTGGAGCCGAGTGCTGGCGCCCGCGACGCGGCCGTCCAGGCCCGGTTGTGGCAGATCTCGGAGCAGCTGACCGGCGTGCCGTTCCGCATACTCTGAGGGGATGGCAGCCACGACGGGCCATCGGTATCACCACGGCGACCTGCGGGCTGCGCTCGTTGACGCCGCGATCGCGCTAATCGCCGAGCGCGGGGTGCACGGGTTCTCGCTGGCCGAGGCGAGCCGCCGGGTCGGCGTGACGACGGCGGCGCCGTACCGGCACTTCGCCGATCGCGAGGAACTGCTCGCGGCGGTCGCGGTGCGAGGGCTGCAGACGTTCACCGGCATGGCCATGGCCGCAGCGGACCGCGCCGCGACCCCGGAGCACCGGCTCGCGGCGGTGGCCAGCACGTACGTCCGGTTCGCGGCCGAGCACCGCCCGTTGTTCGACGCGCTGTTCAGCTCGGGCGTCGACAAGAGCCGGTATCCCGAGCTCCAGCGAGCGTGGGAACCGCTCGACACTCTCCTCGCCGAGGTGCGGCAGATCTGCGACGGCAACGCCGTCGCGGCCGACGCGCTGGCAGCGGCAGCCGAGGCGACCGCGCACGGCCACGCCATGCTGCTCGTCGACGGGGAGTACGGTCAGGGTCCGGACGCCGTCCGGGCCGCTGCCGACAGCGCGGCCCGCGCGACGCTCGCGCTCATCGCGGGCCGCGCGGCACTGCGCTCGTAGCGAGAGCGGGGGTCAGCGATGACGGACGCGCCACTGAACGTCGTGATCACGGGTGGCGCGGGCTTCATCGGCGCCCGGCTGGCCAGCGAGATCCTCGCGCGTGGCTCGGTGTCGGTCGCGGGCGCGCCCAGCCGGGCGGTGACCCGGCTGACGCTGCTCGACCAGGTCGCGCCGCCTGCTGCCGTCAGCCGCGACCCGCGCGTCGCGGTCTGGCTGGGTGACCTCGTCCGTGCACTCGAGGGTGACACGACCAGCCCGCTCGCCGACGCTGATCTCGTCTTTCACCTCGCAGCGGCGGTGAGCGCGGAGTGCGAGCGGGACTTCGACCTCGGCATGCGGGCCAACGTCGCGGGTACCCGGCTGGTTCTTTCTGCCTGTCGCCAGTCCGGGCGCGCGCCCGTGGTGGTGTTCTCCAGCTCGCTCGCGGTGTTCGGCGGTACGGGCAGCCATCCGCTGCCCGACGTGATCACCGACTCGACGCTGCCCGTGCCGCAGAGCAGCTACGGGGTGCAGAAGTTCATCGGCGAGCAGCTCATCGCCGACTATTCGCGCAAGGGGTACATCCAGGGCAGGTCGGTGCGCCTGATGACGGTCACCGTGCGGCCGGGACGACCGAACGCCGCGGCGTCCGGATTCCTCTCCGGCATCATCAGGGAACCGCTCGCCGGGCTGCGCGCCAATTCCCCGGTACCGCCCGGCACCGCGGTGGCGGTCAGTTCTCCGGCGCGGGCCGTCGAAGGACTGCTGCGCGCCGCGGAGGCAGCGCCGGAGCAGTGGGGCGATCCCACCGCGGTCAACCTGCCCTCGGTCACCGTCACCGTCGGCGAGATGGTGCAGACGCTCGAGCGAGTCGCCGGTCCGGCGGTCAGCGCCCTGGTCGGCTGGGAGCCGGACGATGCTATCGCGGCCATCGTGCGCGGCTGGCCGGCGCGCTTCGCGACAACCAGAGCAGCCGCGCTCGGACTGAGGCCGGACAACGGCTTCGAGGCCGTCGTCCGCTCCTACCTCCGCGACACCGCCGGCCGCTGACCGGCGGTGTATCACGCCGCCAGGTGCTCGCCGAAGAACGCGAAGACCTTCTCCCAGCCATCCATTGCGGCCTCTGGCCGGTACATGGGGGTGTGGTAGTAGAAGAAGCCGTGCGATGCGCCGTCGTAGCGGTGGAACTCGTAGTCCTTGCCGAGTCGCTTCAACTCCGCCTCGTGCTGGTCGACGAGCGCAGGCGTCGGGAATTGGTCGTCGTTGCCGAACAGGCCGAGCAGCGGTGCGGTCAGGTCCGCAGTGTAGTCAAGCGGCGAGACCGGGCGGGCCGGGCTGAGGTCCTGCGCGCTCATTACCACGCCGCCGCCCCACAGGTCGGCCACCGCGTCGAAACTGTTCGTACGGGACGCCGCCAGCAGCGCGTGCCGGCCACCCGAGCAGGTGCCGATGATGCCGACCTTGCCGTTGCTCGTCGGCTGCGCGCGCAGCCAGTCGGCGGCTGCGGCGCAGTCGGCTATCACGCTGTCGTCGGGCACGCCGCCCTCAGCGCGGACCTTGGCGGTAATGTCGTCCGGCAAGCCGTGCCCGTACCGCTCGTACAAGTTAGGGGAGATCACGGTGTAGCCGTGCCGGGCGAGCCGGTCGCAGAACTCGCGGTAGAACTCGTCCCACCCCGGCATGTGGTGCACCGCCACGATGCCAGGCCGGATACCGCTCACGGTCGGCTGGCTGACGTAGGCATGGATCTCATCGCCACTGCCGCCGGCGAAGGTGATCACCTCGGAGGTGATGCCGTTGTTCGTGTCCGTGCCGAACGAGTTCCACGCCGCCATCTTTGTGACCTCCGGCTCGCAGCTTCGCGCTATCCGCAGACCTTCATACCGCATCTGCGAGCGCCGCGCGTGACCGACCGGTCGCTAGGATCAAGCACTACGCAAGGGGGCGTGCGATGATCAAGGTAGGTGTGCTGGGCGCCAAGGGGCGCATGGGATCCACGGTCTGCGCCGAGGTCGAGTCGGCGGCCGATCTCGAACTTGTCGCGGGCGTCGACGTCGGTGACGCGCGCGAGCAACTGACCGCGGCCGACGTGGTCGTCGACTTCACTCACCCCAGCGCCGTGATGGACAACCTGCGCTGGTGCGTTGAGCACGACCTGGCCGGGGTCGTTGGCACGTCCGGCTTCGACGACGCCAGGCTCGCCGAGGTGCGCGGCTGGCTCGCTGAGCGGCCGGCGGGTCGGGTGCTCGTCGTACCGAACTTCTCGGTGGGCGCCGTGCTCATGATGCGATTCGCCGCGGTCGCGGCGCCGTTCTTCGAGTCGGCCGAGGTAATTGAGTTGCACCACGCTGGCAAGGCAGACGCGCCGTCGGCCACCGCGGGGCGCACCGCGTCCATGATCAACTCTGCCAGAGCGATGGCCAACGCTGGGCCGATGCCGGACGCGACGGCGACCGCGGCGGCGGGCGCGCGCGGCACCGTTGTGGATGACGTGCACGTGCACTCGGTGCGGCTCGCCGGGCTGGTGGCGCACCAGGAAGTGCTGCTCGGCGGGCACGGCGAGGTGCTGACGATCCGGCATGACTCCCTGGACCGGGCGTCGTTCATGCCGGGCGTACTCGTCGCCGTCCGGGGCATCGCGGGGCTGCCGCCCGGCCTGACCGTCGGGCTGGACGGCCTGCTGGGCCTGACCTAACGCCAGCACAGGGGGATCTTGGGTCGTCCCTGGGGAGCACGCAGCCCGCGGCGGGCGGTGACCCAGGCGGCGGCCGGGCTCGCGGTCGCCGCCGTGCGTGAGCAGGCGCTGCGGGTGGAGTTCTTCGACGTCGGCGCAGTGGTCTACTTCCTGCCCAAGGTCCTGTGGACCGTGCCGGGGTTCGCCGTTGAGGGCTACGCCGACGCCTAAGCCGTGATGGGCAGCGGGGCGGGATGATCGAGCACGCAGCGGGTCCCGGTGAAGATGCTCGGGATGCACTTGTTGCAGTGGACGCAGCTACCCGCGACGGCGTCGCCGGCGGCGAGGCGGGCCACCAGGTCCGGCTCGCGCAGCAGCGCGCGGCCCATCGCGACGAAGTCGAAACCCTCGGCCATCGCCTCCCGGATCGTGGCCACCGAGCTGATGCCGCCGACCAGGATGAGCGGCAGTGTCAGCTCCGCCCGGAACTGGCGGGCCAGCGGCAGCAGGTACGCCTCCTGGTAGGGGTAACGGCGCAGCAGCGCCGGGCCAGCCAGCCGGAAGCCGACACCGGCCACGCCCGGCAGGGCAGCAGCCATCTCGGCCCGCGGCGGGTCGCCGCGGAACATGAACATCTGGTTCGCTCGGGAGCCGCCGGCGGTTAGCTCGAGCGCGTCGA
>JASHSZ010000544.1 GCA_030040815.1 Streptosporangiaceae bacterium | reverse complement strand
GTCGGCGCGCGGTTCGAGCGCGGCGACTTCTTCGTGCCCGAGATGCTCATCGCCGGGAAGGCGATGGCCGGGGCGCTGGAGATCCTGCGCCCGCTGCTCGCCGAGACGGGCGCGCAGACGATCGGCAAGATCGTCATGGGCACGGTCAAGGGGGACGTGCACGACATCGGCAAGAACCTGGTCAACATCATGTTCGAGGGCGCCGGGTTCGAGGTTATCGACCTGGGCGTGCAGGTGGCACCGGAGAAGTTCGTGGTCGCGATCGAAGAGCACCAGCCGGACATCGTCGGCTTCTCCGCGTTCCTGACGACGACCATGCCGATGTTCAAGGCCAACATCAACGCGCTGGTGAAGGCCGGCCTGCGAGACCAGGTGATCGTGATGGTCGGCGGCGCGCCGGTCACCCAGGAGTACGCCGACGTGGTGGGCGCGGACGGCTATGCCGCTGACGCCTCGGCCGCCGTGGTGCGCGCCAAGGAGCTGTTGCGCGGGCGGCGCGCGATGGTTCCGGCCTAGGGCCGGGCGGTCGGCTCGATGGAGACCGTGCTGTCCTCCGCCAGCAAACAGGTGCGGATCGGCGACGGCAATCCGTTTTGCGTCATCGGCGAGCGAATCAACCCGACCGGTCGCAAGATCTTTGCTGACCAGCTGCGCCGCGGCGACCTGTCCAGGGTGGAGATCGACGTCGACCAGCAGGTGGCCGGCGGGGCGATGATGCTCGACGTCAACATGGGTGCGCCGCTGTGCGATGAGGCGGATCTCATGGCCAGCGCGGTACGGCTCATCCAGTCGCGCTGCGACCTGCCGCTCTGCCTGGACTCCTCGATCATCGAGGTACTGGCGGCCGGGCTGGCCGCCTACCAGGGCAAGGCACTGGTCAACTCCGTCACCGCTGAGGACGAGCGACTGCAGGCCATCCTGCCGCTGGTGAAGCAGCACGGCGCCGCGGTGATCGCGCTACCCAACGACGAGACGGAGATCCCGGCCGAGCCGGGCCGTCGGCTCGAGCTCGCCCGCAAGGTCGTCGACGTGGCGACCGGCAGCTACGGCATCGCCATCGAGGACATCGTCATCGACCCGCTCGCGATGCCGATCGGCGCCGACACGTCCCTGGTGCTGCGGACGCTGGAGACGATCGCGTTGCTGCGCGACGAGCTCGGTGTCAATATGGCGCTCGGCGCGTCAAACGTCTCCTTCGGCATGCCCGACCGCGGCGCGATCGGCGCGGCGTTCTTGTCGATGGCCATCGCCGCGGGGCTGACTAGCGCGATCATGGACGCTCGGTCACCACAACTGATGCAGGCGGTGAAGGCTGCCGACCTGCTGACCGACCGGGATCCGTGGGGCGTGGCATGGATCGCCGCACACCGGGCCCGGCAGGCCACGGCGCCATGACCGAGACAGCCATTACCAAGGCAGCCACCGTCGGCCAGCGCACCAGCCCGTCTAGCCGGGTCGAGCTTTATTTCCAGCCCGCCGGGCTGCGCGTGCGGGTGCCACCAGGCGTGACGCTGTTCGACGCGGCCAGCTGGAACGGCCTCGCGATCGACTCCACCTGCGGCGGCCACGGCACCTGCAAGAAATGCAAGATCAGGGTGGCCGAAGGCAGCGTGCCGGTCTCGGCGCTCGACGCGCGTGCGTTCTCCGCCGACGAGCTGCGGGGCGGCTGGCGGCTGGCGTGCCGGGCGCTCGCCAGCACCGACGTCGAGCTGGAGGTCCCCCCGCTGGCGACCAGGCCCAAGGCCGCCACCGTCGGGGTCGGTCGTCAGGTCATCCTGCGGCCCGCCGCGCAGAAGCGCTACCTGGAGCTAGCCGAGCCAACGCTCGACGACCAGCGGTCCGACCTCGAGCGGGTGCTCGACGGGGTGGACGACCTGGAGCTTCGGGTCGACCTCGCGGTGCTGCGCGGCCTCGGCCGGCGGCTGCGGGCAGCCGAATTCAAGGTCACCGCTGTTGTCGTCGACGACGCGCTGATCGACGTGCAGGCCGGGGACACCACCGGCCGGCTGCTCGGCCTCGCGTTCGACCTGGGCACGACGACGGTCGTGGCGACCCTGCTCGACCTGCGCACGGGGACACCGCTGGCCGTCGCGTCGATGCTCAACAAACAGCAGCCGTACGGCGCCGACGTGATCACCCGGATCAGCGCCACCATGCTTGACCCGGCGACGCTGGCGAGCATGACCAGGCTCGCGCACGAGACGCTCGCCGAGCTCACCGCCGAGGTGTGCGGTGCCGCCGACGTCGATCCGCTCGATGTGACCGAGGTCGCGCTTGCCGGCAACGCGACCATGACGCAGCTCGCGCTGGGCGTCGATCCCGAGCCGCTCGGCGTGGCGCCCTTCATCATGGCGGCGCGGCAGCTGCCCGAATTGCTCGCCGCGGACCTCGCCGTGCCCGCGCACCCGCGGGCGCGCGCGTTCGTGTTCCCCGCGTTCGGGGCCTATGTGGGCGGTGACATCACCGCCGGGCTGCTCGCGGCCGGCATGAACCGGGACGCCAGGACGCGACTGTTCATCGACATCGGTACGAACTGCGAGATCGTGCTCGGCAACCGGGACTGGCTGCTGGCCACGGCGGCGCCGGCCGGCCCGGCGTTCGAGGGCGCGGCCATCAGGTGCGGGATGCGCGCGGCCGACGGAGCCATCGAAGCGGTCGCCATCACCTCCGACGCTGTCGCCCTGACCGTCATCGGCGACCGCGATCCGGCTGGCCTCTGCGGATCCGGCCTCCTCGATGCCGTGGCCGGACTGGTACGGGTTGGCCTGCTCGACCATTCCGGGCGGCTCGTGTCCGCTGAGGTCGCGGCTGAGCTGGCACCCGCGCTGGCGCCACGCCTCTGCACGCTCGGCGCCGAGCGCGTGTTCGTGCTGCACTGGCGCGGCGAGCCCGGCGACACGGCCGATTCGATCTACCTCTCCCAGCGCGACGTGCGGGAGCTGCAGTTCGCCAAGGCCGCCATCGCCACCGGCTGGCAGGTGCTGCTGGACGAGTCCGGCCTGACCGCGGCCGACATCCAGCAGGTTCTGCTGGCTGGATCGTTCGGCAGCTACCTGTCACCGGCCAGTGCGATCGCGCTCGGCCTGGTCCCGAAGCTGCCGGTGCTGCGCGTCGTCGCCGCGGGGAACGTGGCCGGCGAGGGCGCGAAGATGGCGCTGCTGTCGCTGCGCGAGCGGGCGGCGGCCCTGGGGCTACTGGAGGAGGTGCGGTATGTCGAGCTCTCCGACCGCGATGGCTTCAACGACGCGTTCATCGGCCAGCTGCAGTTCCCCGGCTGACGGCTGCGTCAACAGCCCGGCCTGTTCCCCGCTCGCAGTGATCGCCTGCGGTGCGCTGGCTGGCCACATTCGGGACATCGCTGGTCGCCGGGCGTGGGCACTAGAGGTGCACACACTGTCGGCTGCGCTGCACAACCGGCCGGACCGGATCGCGCCCGCGGTGGCGGACCTGGCTGCCACGTTGCAGGCGCGCGGACTGCGAGTCGTGATCGGGTATGCCGACTGCGGCAGTTACGGTGCGCTCGACGAGGTGTGCCGTCGGCTGGGCATCAGCCGGCTGCCGGGACTGCATTGCTACGACGTTCTCGGCGGCGCCAGCCGGGTGCGCGCGCTCCTCGCCCGGCAGCCGGGCACGTACCTGCTGACCGACTATCTGGTGCGCTCGTTCCGTCGGACGGTGCTCGCCGGACTTGGACTGGACCGGCACCCGGAGCTGTGGCCGGACTACTTCGGCCAGTACCGCCGGCTGGTCTGGCTCGCGCAGCACCGCGATCCGGCGCTGGATGCCGCGGCGGATGAGGTCGCAGCCATGTTCGGGCTGCCGCTGCGCGTTATTGACGTGGGAGCCGGTGGCCTGGAGCGAGAGCTGGCGCTGCTGGTCAGTCCGACGGTTCCCGGATCGCCGCCACCAGCGCTGGAATGATCTCGGCCAGATCCCCGATGACCGCATAGTCGGCCCGCGACATGATCGGCGCGGCTGGGTCGGTGTTGATGGCGACGATGTGCCGGGCGCCGAGGCAGCCTGCCATGTGCTGGATCGCGCCGCTGATGCCGCAGGCCAGGTACAGCTCCGGCGAGATCTTCGTGCCGGTCTGGCCGACCTGCTGGCGGTGCGGCCGCCAGCCCTGGCTGGTCACCACGCGCGACACGCCTACCGCGCCACCGAGCAGGCTGGCCAGCTCCTCGAGCGGTGCGAACCCGTCCGGGCCACCGACACCGCGCCCGCCGCCGATAACCACGCGCGCGGTCGCCAGCGACGTCCCGCCCGCCTCCGCCGCTGACTCGACGGCGCACACCAGCAGGTCGGCGTCGTCGAGCTGGGCGGTGCACCGGCGGACCGGCAGCACCGCGCTCGCCGGCCCGCCGTAGGCCTCGCGCGGGTGGGCCTCGCGCGTGTCGGCCTCGATCGGGTCCGCTGCGATCACGTCGGCGGCCACCGTCAGCAGTGCCAGCGGCGCCTCGAGCAGCGCGTCCTCGAGCACGCTGCCGGCCCACCGCTGCCGGACAAGCTGCCAGCGCCCGGCCGCGTCCGGCACCGCAGACAGGCAGTTCGCCGCTACTGGCAGCCCGGTCAGGGCGCCGAGGTGCGCCATCACCTCGCTGCCGCGATCGGTCGCGGCGGCAACTGCCATCCTGACGCCGCCGCCTGCGGCCAGCTGCTGGAGTGCGCGCGCCCACGCGGTTGGGGCGTACCCGGTGAGCCCATCGGCCGCGACCAGGCACAGCGCCGCGGCGCCGTGGGCGGTCAGCTCGGAACCGAGTGCCTCGTCCGATGCGATGGTCTCCGCGCCGGGCCCGATCAGCACCGCCGTGACGTCGTCGCCAGCCGCGGCTGCCGCCGCAAACGACAGCGCTCGCAGCGATTCCGGCGCGACCGCGGCGCCGTCCGCTTCGAGGAGGCAGAGCACGCTCATGTCAGCGGGCCGGTTGCGGCCGCGGCCGGGTCAGCGGCGGGCGGGCGAGCTGCCGACGGTAGCAGGCCTAGCTCGCCGAGCACCCGGATCAGTTCTGGCACGGCCGCGACGCCGTTCCCGAGCAGCTGCGCAGGTCGCAACGCGGTGGCGGGCACCCGCAGCCCGGTCTTGCGCAACCCCTCTGAGTGCCAGCGCGGCTGCAGCACGGTGACGTCCGCCCGCTTGGCGCGCAGGCGGCCAGGCAGCGACGGGTAGCGCGGCAGGTTGATGCCCTCCTTCACGCTGATCACGGCCGGCAGCGGCAGCTCGAACACCTCGTGCGCGGCACCGCGCTCCCGTCCGGCCCGGAGCCCCGCGCTCGTCAGCTCGAGCCGCTTGATCCCGGTCGCGCACGGCCGCCCCAGCGTGTGCGCGACCCGTATCCCCACCTGGTAGTCGCCGGTGTCGGCTGCTTCGTTCCCGAAGAGAATGAGGGGGAACGTCGCCGGCTGCAGGTCGCGGATGGCTTGCGCGATCGCCGCCGCGGTGGCGAGCGGGCCCCACTCCCGGCCGTCGGTCTCCAGCAGGACGCCGCGGTGCGCGCCGAGCGCGAGCAGGTCGCGCAGTTGCTCGGCCGCTTCCGGCGGGCCCAGGGTCAGCACGGTCACCGTGCCGCCGACGCGCTCGGTGATCTGCACGGCCTCTTCCACCGCGCACTCCTCGTGCGGACTCACCGTGAACCCGGACAGCCGGGTGTCGACATCCTGCCCGTCGGCGGTGAGTGCGACCCGGCCGCCGACCATGGGCACCCGCTTGACGCAGACCAGGATGTCGACCGGGGCGCCGGCTGCGGCCTGCTGTGTCACTGGCTAGCGCCTGATCCGCTCGCCGGCCGGGTCGAACAGCGGGGTCGAGCCGGCCACCGCGACCGTGACCGGGTATCGCTCGCCCAGGTACTCGACCGTCAGCGCGGTTCCGGCGACGGCCTGCTCGGGCGGGAGGTACGCCATGAGCAGATGCTTGCCCAGCGATGGACCCGAGCCCGCGCTGGTCACGTACGATCGCCGGCCACGGGCGTCGGTGAGTGGCTCGGCATCGCCCGACAACACCGGCTCGCCGCCGAGCATGTACCGCAGCTGGCCAGAACCCGAAGCATGCTCGTCGACCGTGAGCGTGCACAGCACGGCGGCCGGCCGGGCATCGCGCTGGTGCAGGTACGCGGTCTTGCCGATGAAGTCCTCTGCCTTGACCCTCGGCCTGGTCATGCCCGCCTCGACGAGGTTGTAGCTCGCGTCGAGCTCGGCCCCGTATGCGCGGTAGCACTTCTCCAGCCGCGCTGTCGTCCCGTAGACGCCGATGCCGGCCGGGACCATGCCGTAGCCGAGGCCGCAGGAGAACAACGCGTCCCAGAGGCGGCTGGCCTGCTCCACCGGGAGGTGCAGCTCCCAGCCCAGCTCACCGACATAGGAGATCCGCGACGCCAGCACGGTCACTCCCTCGGCCTCGATCTCCCGGCAGGTGGCGAACGGAAATCCAGCGTCGGAGATGTCATCGCTGGTGAGGTGGCCGAGGATGGCACGTGCCTGCGGTCCCCACAGGCCGAACGTCGTCCACGCCGAGGTCACGTCGGTGACCGCGGCCGACCCGTCGTCTGGCAGGTGATCGCGGATCCACTTGTAGTCCGTCATCCCGGTGGCTCCGCCAGTGACCACGCGGAAGTGCCGCGGGCCGAGCCGCATGATCGTCAG
>JASHSZ010000543.1 GCA_030040815.1 Streptosporangiaceae bacterium | reverse complement strand
CCTATTACCAACCGAATGATCGGTTAATAAAGGAGCGGCCGATGACCGGACCGGGACAGCGGGACGCCACGGGCCTGGAGCGCGACTTCGAGGAGACCATCGCGCGCGACCGGCGGATCGAGCCGCGGGACTGGATGCCGGACGCCTACCGCAAGACGATGATCCGGCAGATCGCCCAGCACGCGCACTCGGAGATCATCGGGATGCAGCCGGAGGGCAACTGGGTGACGCGGGCCCCGTCGCTGCGCCGGAAGGCGATCCTGCTAGCCAAGGTGCAGGACGAAGCCGGGCACGGGCTGTACCTGTACTCCGCGGCGGAGACGCTGGGGGCCGACCGCGAGGACCTGACCAACCGGCTCATCACCGGCGCCCAGAAGTACTCCTCGATCTTCAACTACCCGGCGCTGACCTTCGCCGACGTCGGCGTGATCGGCTGGCTCGTCGACGGCGCCGCTATCTGCAATCAGGTGCCGCTGTGCCGGTCGTCCTACGGGCCGTACGCGCGGGCGATGATCCGCATCTGCAAGGAGGAGTCGTTCCATCAGCGCCAGGGCTATGAGCTGCTGCTGACGATGATGCGCGGCACAGGCGCGCAGCAGGAGATGGTGCAGGACGCCACGAACCGCTGGTGGTGGCCGTCGCTCATGATGTTCGGGCCGCCGGACGCGCAGTCGCCCAACACCGAGCAGTCGATGCGCTGGCGCATCAAGCGGCACACCAACGACGAGCTGCGGCAGCGGTTCGTCGACATGACCGTGCCGCAGGCCGAAATTCTCGGCGTGACCCTGCCCGACCCGCAGCTGCGCTGGAACGACGCGCTCGGGCACTACGACTTCGGCGACGTCGACTGGGACGAGTTCAAGCAGGTCATCTCCGGCAACGGGCCGTGCAACGCGCAGCGGATCGCGAACCGGCGAGCCGCGCACGAGGGCGGCGCCTGGGTCAGGGAGGCGGCCGCCGCGCACGCGGCCAAGCGAACGGAGGCCGCGGCATGACTCATAGCAACAAGGATGGGAGCGAGGTGGCCTCGTCCGCGCCGCCGCGGTCAAGCTGGCCGTTGTTCGAGGTCTTCCTGCGCAGTAAGCGCGGCCTCAACCACGTCCACGTGGGCTCGCTGCACGCCGCCGACGGGGAGATGGCGCTGCACCACGCGCGCGACCTGTACACCCGGCGCAACGAAGGCGTCAGCATCTGGGTGGTGAAGGCGGCCGACATCACCGCGTCAAGCCCGGACGAGAAGGACCCGTTCTTCGCGCCGAGCGGCGACAAGGTGTACCGGCACCCGACGTTCTACAAGATCCCCGACTCGGTCCCGCACATCTGAGCTTGCTGACGGGGGTACGACATGGGCTTCGACACCGCCTACGAGTCGATCAACGAGGAGACCGACTCCGGTCACCGGTGGGCCTTCGGCACCGGGTTCACCGACCCGCTGGCCGGCGTGGATACCAGCCTCCCGGCCGCGGTCGACGGTCATGACCTCGCCGCGTACTGCCTCATGCTCGGCGACGACGCGCTCATCCTTTCGCACCGGCTGCAGCAGTGGCTGGCGATGGCACCCGAGCTTGAGGAGGAAACCGCGCTCGCGAACATCGCGCTCGACCTCCTCGGGCAGGCCAGGCTGCTGCTCGCCAGGGCTGGCGCGGCAGACGGCTCGGCGCGCACCGAGGACGACTACGCCTTCTGCCGGGGCGAGCGCGAGTTCCGCAACGTCCGGCTCGCCGAGATCACCGACGCCGATTTCGCCGGCCTGATCGCCCGGCTGCTCGTGTTCAGCACCTGGCGGCTGGCGGTGCTGGCCCGGCTGCGCGACTCGGCCGATCCGGTACTCGCCGCCGTCGCAGCGATGGGCGTACGGGAGCTGGCTTACCACCGCGACTACGCGGCGCAGTGGGTTGTCCGGCTTGGCGACGGAACCGACTACTCCCACGAACGGATGGCGGCGGGCCTCGCGGCCGTCGCACCGCTCGTGCCCGAGCTGTTCGAGTCCACCGCGGTCGAGCGTCGGCTGGCGGCGACTGGGGTCGCGGTCGACCCGGCGCAGCTGCGGCCGGAGTTTGACGCGGTGCTCGCGCATGTGCTGGCCGAGGCCACCGTCGACATGCCCGAAGCTCCCGCCCTGGCGCGGGTTTCCGGGCAGGCAGGGCGCGACGGCGTGCACACCGAGGCCATGGGCTACCTGCTGGCAGAGCTGCAGAGCGTGGCGCGCGCTACGCCGGGGGCGACGTGGTGACCGAGACCGCAGCGCTGGCTGAGGCCCGCCGGATCGCGGCGTCGGTCCCCGATCCTGAACTGCCCATGCTGACGCTCGCCGACCTTGGCATCCTGCGCGATGTCAGCGTGTCGGGCCAGCGGGTGACCGTGTCGCTGACGCCGACCTACTCCGGCTGCCCGGCGCTGGCCGAGATGCGGCGGGATGTGGCAGCCCGGCTGGCTGCGGCGGGGTTCGCCGAGGTCGAAGTGCGCACGGTGCTGAGCCCGCCGTGGTCGACGGACCTGATCAGCGCCGACGGCCGCCGCAAGCTTGCCGAGGCCGGCCTCGCGCCGCCCCGTTCCCTCCGCGGTGCTGGCCAGGGCGGACGACCTCCCGGAACCCGGCGCGAAACGAATGGTCCGGTGCCGCTAACACTGTTTGCAACTGGTCCACCGGTCGCCTGCCCGCAGTGTGGTTCGGCCGACACCGCGGTAACAGCGACGTTCAGCGGCACCGCGTGCAAGGACCTACGCCGCTGCCGGGCCTGCGGCGAGCCGTTCGAGCACGTCAAGGAGGTCTGAGGTGACCGCGAGCACGGCCGCCGACACGCGCCCGGCCCGTCGGCAATTCCGCGAGCTGACGGTGGCGCGGATCGACCGGCTGTGCGCCGACGCGGTGGCCGTCACCTTCGAGGTGCCGTCGGAGCTGACCGACGACTACCAGTTCCGGCCCGGCCAGTCGCTGACGGTGCGCCGATTCGTCGACGGCCAGGATGAACGGCGGTCGTACTCGATCTGCTCGCCGGCCGGGCAGCCGCTGCGGATCGGCGTGCGCGAAGTGCCGGGCGGGGCACTGTCCGGCTGGCTGGTGAACGAGGTCCAGCCGGGGGACCGGATCGAGGTTCAGCCGCCGACCGGAGCGTTCACGCCGGACCTGAGCGTGCCCGGCCGGCACGTGCTGATCGCCGCCGGGTCGGGCATCACGCCGGTCCTGTCGATCACCGCCTCGGCGCTAGCCGACACCGCGTCGGAGGCCACGCTGCTGTACGCGAACCGGCGGACCGACACGGTGATGTTCGCCGACGAGATCGCCGACCTGAAAGACAGCCATCCGGCCCGGCTGCAGCTTGTGCACGTGCTGTCCCGGGAGCCGCAGGAGGTGGAGCTGTTCACCGGGCGGCTGGACGCCGCGCGACTGCGGCGGCTGCTGCCCGTGCTCTGCGAGGTCGGCGACATCGATCACTGGTGGCTGTGCGGCCCGTACGGGATGGTCACCGACGCGCTGACAGTGCTGGCCGAGCTGGGCGTACCGGCAGAGCGCGTGCACCGCGAGCTGTTCTACGTCGAGGAGACGCCGCCCGAGCCGGAGCAGCACCCGGAGGCGCCGCTGATCGGCGGGTGCCAGGCGACCATCGTCCTGGACGGGCGGCGGACCACGACGACGATTCCCGCGGGCATGCCCGTGCTCGACGGCGCGCAACGAGCGAGACCCGACCTGCCGTTCGCGTGCAAGGGCGGGGTGTGCGGGACCTGCCGGGCCCGGCTGGTGTCGGGTGAAGTGCGGATGCGCCGCAATTTCGCGCTGGAGCAGAGCGAGCTCGACGCTGGGTTCGTGCTTACCTGCCAGTCGCTGCCCGTCACTGACGAGCTGACCGTCGACTACGACGCCTGAGTGAGTCAGGCGGTACTATCCGCGCAGCCCTCCGCCGGGTCAGGAATTGGTGAAGTAGCCCTCCAGGTCGGCGACGATGTCGGTGCTGCCG
>JASHSZ010000542.1 GCA_030040815.1 Streptosporangiaceae bacterium | reverse complement strand
ACGAGATCGCCTCGCTCAGCGAGGCGACGGTGAGCATGGTCAGCCAGATCGCGCCCGGCAACCCGGCCGAGCGGACCTTCAAGGTGCTGCGCCAGCCAGCCGAGGGCCTCGCCTACGCCTGGGCGCTCGCCGAGAAATATGGCCTGACCTACGACCGGCTGCTGGAACGGATCGGCTGATGAAGGTCTTCCTCCTGCACCGGGACCGGGACTTCGCGGTCCGGCCGGAGCTGCGGGACGTCATTTTCGAGGCAATGCTGAGCGGCGACCTGTTCGCGATCCGCAGGGTCAGGATGGAACTGGAGCGGAAGAAGGAGCCCGGCCCGGAGCTGGCACCAGCCGGAAACGACGCGGTGCTCACTCAGGATCTCGAGCTGGAGACGCTGTGGAACGCCATGGCCGGCGGGGATGAGTTCCTGTTCGAGACGGCCAAGCGGGCCGTCCTGTCGGGCCTGACCGACCCGGACGCGATCGTCTACCGGCAGCAGGTGCTCAGGGACTGCCTGGAACACCCCGAGATCATCCGCGGGCTCTATGACCTGGCTATCCGGGCGCTTGACAACGAGCGCCAGGCTGGCGGCCTGTGGTTCCGTGCCAGCCCGGGCTCGGTTCTCCACCGGTCGGTGCAGGTCCTCAGACTCCACGTCGGGGTGCTCAGGCAGCTGCGGCGGATCGCCGACGAGCAGGCGGCCAGCTTCCGCTCCGAGGGTTTCACGCGCCTGTTCGCAATGCTGAGAGAGGAGCTTTCCGACGACTACCTGCAGGCGGTGGAGCGTCACCTGCGCGAACTGGAGTTCAAGCGCGGCGTCCTGCAGAGCGCTGCGCTCGGCAAGGGCCTTAAGGGCAGCCGCTACGTGGTCCGGACGCCGCGCGGGCAGCGCTGGACCGACCGCCTCCCGTTCGCAAACCACTCCGACAGCTACAGTTTCACCATCCCGCCGCGGGACGAGAACGGGTTCCGGTCGCTGGACGACATCCGGGGGCAAGGGATCAACCTGGTCGCCGACGCAGCCGCGCAATCAGCGGACCACGTCAAGAGCTTCTTCAGCATGCTGCGGCTCGAGCTGGCCTTCTACCTCGGCTGCCTCAACCTGCACGGCAGGCTCGCCGGAAAAGGCGAGCCGGTCAGCTTTCCCGAACCGCTCCCCGCCGGCCAGCTGGCCCTCACCGCGCAGGGACTGTACGACGTGTGCCTGACGCTCCATGTCGGCGACCGGGTGGTCGGCAACGACGTGTCTGCCGACGGCACGTCGCTGGTCATGATCACCGGCGCCAACCAGGGCGGCAAGTCAACCCTGCTGCGCAGTCTCGGCCTGGCTCACCTGATGATGCAGGCGGGCATGTTCACTGGTGCCGGGTCGTTCCGCGCCGGCGTCGCCAGCGGAGTTTTCACGCACTACAAGCGCGAGGAAGACGCGACGATGGAAAGCGGCAAGCTGGATGAGGAGCTGAGCCGGATGAGCCAGATCGCCAGCCAGATCACCCGGCAGTCGATCCTGCTCTGCAACGAGTCGTTCGCCTCCACCAACGAGCGCGAAGGCTCAGAGATCGCCCGCCAGATCGTCCGGGCAATGCTGCGCCGGCAGATCAGGGTTTTCTATGTCACGCACATGTACGACCTCGCGCACAGCTTCCACGCCCAGCAGCGCGGCAACGCTCTCTTCCTGCGCGCCGGCCGGGAGCCGGACGGCCGCCGGACCTTCAGGCTGGCCGAGGGCGAGCCGCTGCCGACCAGCTACGGCAGGGACTCCTACGAGCGGATCTTCGGCACTGGCGGGCCGCTGCCAGCGAACGCGGCGGCACCTGGAGGGTAAGGGCCGCCGGGCAATCTGGGCGTGAGCGTATGGGCCTTCAGCCTTCTGGCGGTTACGCTTGCGGTATCGGCGGAGGGGCTCGCCGTAGATCGCGGATGCGCCGCCAACGGTCCCTGCCTGTGAGCAGGAGGCTGGTGTGGAGCGCCGGGACAGCGATGCGTGTTGCCCGTATGCCATCCGCGAGCGTGCCGCCACGCCGCCGGCGCCCGGCGCGGGGACTGATGATCTCGCCGGGCTGGTGACACATCTGTATGTCTGCCAGGGGCTGTCCACCTACCGGATCGGCGATATCGCCGGCGTGGACAGGCAGCGCGTCCAGCGCATGCTGGCGCGGGCCGGAGTGCCGGTCAAGCCGCGGGGCGCGGGCAGGCCCCGGCGGCGGGACGATGCGCGGGCGGCGCTGGACGATCTGATGGCCCGCCTGTATACCGAGTCGCGCTGGACATCGGGCCAGATCGCGGTGGTGGCCGGGATATCGCAGCGCAGCGTGCGGGACCGGCTGCGGGGCCGCGGTGTGCGCATGCGCACGCGCGGCCGGCTGAACCGGGAGGACCGGCTGAGCCTGCCGGCGGACGTGCTCCAGAAGTGGTATGTCACCGCCGGGCTGTCAGCGGCTGAGGCCGGCCGGCTGCTCGGCGTGTCCGGGCAGATCGTGCTGCGCGCCGCCCACGATGAGGGCCTCCCGGTGCGGATGGGCGGGCCGCGGCCGCGCCGCGGCCCTGCCGAGATCGAGCTGATCGATGCCCTGTACGCGGACGAGACGGTGCGCCATGCGCTGGGCCGGCATGGCATCGCGTCCCGTGCTCCCGGCGGCACGATCTGCCAGCGGTTCCCGGTGCCGCTGCGGCTGAGCCCGCAGCTGGCCGAGGAGCTGTATGTCGGGTGCGGTCTTGCGGCGTGCCATATCGAGCTGCTCACCGGCCAGCCGTCGCAGACCGTGTTGAGGCTGCTGAAGGCTCACGGGATCGCGCGCAGGCCGGCCGGCGGGAGGACGCCGTTCATGCGCCGCTGGCGGGCCGAGAATCAGGACGGTGGCCGGCCGCCCGGCTGCGACGGCAGGCCCGGTGCGGCAGGCCCCGCCGGACACCTGGCTGGCGCGCCGGCCTGTGACCAGAGTGACTTACGCGCATTGCGGTCATCGTGCGCGGTGCGATAGAAAGAACGGGCTGGCGATGAGGCTCGCCACTAACCGCGGACGTTGCTTCGCTGATGGCCTCTACCACGAGATGCCGGCAGTACCGGCGTGGCAGAGGAGCATCATGACCGACGAGCCGAGCGAGCCGCCCGGCAACGATAGCGGGGGCGGCCTGGGAGCCAGACCTGCCGGAGCCCGCCCCAGCCGACCTCGCATACGGTGCGCCCGCTCGCGGCGGGCACGGCAGTGAGCCCGGCCCTGCCGATCCCGGTTGTCCAGGCGCTCCAGGTGCTGACCATCGCGTGTGCGGCACCGGGTGTGTCGGGTGTGATCAGCCGGGTCGAGGCCCGGCTGCAGGGACGGACCGGGCCGCGGATCCTGCAGCCCTACTACGACCTCGCCAAGCTGTTCCGCAAGGAGGCGCTGGCGCCGGAGGGCTCAAGCTGGGTGTTTCTCGCGGCGCCGCTGGCGGCGATGGCCTGCTACCTGACCGTGCCGCTGCTCATCCCGGTGCTGACCACGTTCGGGCTGCCGCTCGGCTACATGGGCGACATTCTCGGCGGCGGGTTCATCTTGTCGCTGGCCAGCTTCCTGGTCGCGGTCGCGGCACTCGATTCCGGCAGCCCGTACGCCCAGATGGGCGCCAGCAGGGCCAAGACCTTCGGCGCGATCACCGAGCCAGTGGTGCTGTTCGTCGTGTTCACCGTCGCGCTGGTGACCGGCACCGACCTGCCGTACGCGCTGGCCGCCACGGTCCGGTCGTCGGCCGGCCAGATCATCCGGCCCGCGCACCTGCTCGCGGCGGCGGCACTGTTCCTGGTGATCCTGTATGAGAGCGGCAGGATCCCGGTCGAGACGCACACCGGCACCAACGAGTTCGGGATGATCGAGGAAGCCAGGCCGTTCGAGCACTCCGGGCCTTACTTCGCGCTGCTGCGCTGGGGCTCGGCGATGAAGCAGCTGATCCTTTACACGATCCTGCTCAACGTGTTCGTCGCGCCGTGGGGGCTGGCCTCGACGCCGGGCCTGGTGCCGGTGCTGCTGGCGATCGCCGCGCTGGCCGCGAAGGCCGCGCTGCTGGGCGTCGTGGTCGCCGTGATCGACAACTCGTTCGCCAAGCTGCGCCTGTTCAAGATCACCGAGTTCGCGGCGGCGGCGTTCCTGCTCGCGGTGCTGGGCGTGTTCACTCTCTACCTGGGCGGTGGCTGATG
>JASHSZ010000541.1 GCA_030040815.1 Streptosporangiaceae bacterium | reverse complement strand
CTTGTCGCTGACATGCTCGATGCGCGCAGCGGCGAGCTATCCCGCCTGCGTGCTCGTGATGCGGGACTCGCAGCCGAATTCGAGACCATGCGCCGGCGGATCGCGACGCTCGACCGCGATCCGGATAGGTGGGTGGAATCCGGCAGTGATCCTGATCAAGGCGTCGGCGGGCTCACGCCAGAAGCGGCGGCAGCGGTCCGGCGGCAAGCCTTCACTGACTGGCGCGACCTGCTGGACAGGATTCGCTCCGTCGAAGGCTTGCACGATTTCCTGCGTCTGGATCGCATTGACCGTCTTATCCCCGCAGCCTCGCATGGACCAGTGGTGTTCGTGTACGCAGACCAGCGCGGCTGCGGCGCTGTCATCCTGACCGGCAGTGCCGAGGAGCCGGTCAGGTCTGTCGCGCTGCCGCTGACCCTGGGCGAAGCCGTCGAGCGGGTGCGCATGCTCCATGTCGCCCTTGACAGCCGCGAAAGGGGGACTCAGCACGGGCAGGCTGAGGCCGAGATTCTCGGCGTGCTGCGCTGGCTATGGGACCGCGTTACCTGTCCTGTCCTGGACGAGCTGAATCGGGGCGGCGACCTGGACGACGGGATCCGGCCGCGGGTCTGGTGGTGCCCGATCGGATTTCTGTCCTACCTGCCGTTGCACGCGGCCGGGCACCATGATGACCGTGCCGCGGGCAGACGGAGCATGCTGGATCACGTTGTTTCGTCCTATACCCCGACCGCCCGCGCACTGATCAGCGCTCGGATCAGCTTGGGTGTGCCAGCCGACGGCGTCGATCAACCAGCGGGTGCCGTCATCATCGCGGTGCCGGACGCACCCGGCGCCCAGCCGCTAGACGGCGTTTCGCGCGAGGCGGATGAAATCGGCGCCCTCATGCCCGGTACGCGTCGCCTGGAACGACCTACTCCCAATGCCGTGCTCGAAGCCCTGCCGAATTACCGGATTGCGCATTTCGCCTGCCATGGCGCCACTGACCCGGAGGATCCAGGCCAGAGCGAGCTGATCATGTACGATCACGACGCGGCCCCGCTCACCGTGGCGCGGATCAATGAACTGGAACTGCGGCGGGCCGAACTTGCCTACCTATCTGCGTGCGAGACCACTCTTACCAGTCTCGACCTGGCTGACGAGTCAATTCATATCACCGCCGCCTGCTACCTGGCTGGCTACGGTCAGGTCATCGGCACGCTGTGGCCAATCGCCGACAAAGCGGGCTACGACATCGCCCTAGCCTTCTATCGGCGGCTCACATCGGGAGGGACATCGTCGCCGGACACCACCCTGGCGGCTTCAGCGCTGAACAGCGCCGTGCGCGATTTTCGTAACAAGAGGCCCCGTTCCCCGAGCCTATGGGCGTCCCATCTCCACACCGGGATCTGACCAGTATGAAGGCAAACCGTGACTGCTCCCGTCATTGATCAGGAACTCGTCATCCATGTTTTCTCGCCTCTCGACCGCCCACCGGCGCAAACGGCTTACCAGCAGGTCAGGCGACTATGGTCCGCATGCCGCCGCCACCTGGGAATGACTGAGCCGATCCCCCGCGTGCTGGCTTCGACGGTGCCACCCGAGAGCCTTCTCGCCGTTCGTGCGGACGGGGTGCTGGCCGCCCAGGAAAGTCCTGATGCCAGCCGGCAAGCTATCCTGCACCGGCTACACGACGTGGTGATCTTGTCCGCGGCCTTGGCCCAGCCGTTGCCTGACGGGCTTCGCAGGCCGTCGGCTACGCGATTGAACCAGCCGCCGGGCCCGCTGGTACCCGCGGGCCGCCAGATGGGGTGGGCCGAATGGGGGCAGCTCTGGTCCCAGGCCCGCACGTCGGGCACCGACGCTGCGCTTGGCGAAGCCCGTCTCTTCCTGGCCCGCGTGCCCGGCGGGAGCACCAGCACAATCGCGGCGACAGCCGCACTGGGCCAGTCCCTTGAGCTGCTCCTGCCCTACCGGGAGGACAGGGCGCGGGAATGGTGGCGGCGGGGAACCACAACCAGCTCGGGGTACGCGGTATGGGACCTGAGCCCGGGCGACACGGCAAGCATCCGCGAAGTCGTCATCCTCGCAGCGCAGGATCGCGGCGACGAGCTCAGCGCCTGGACCTGGTCGGACGGAACCACAGACCTTCCCCCGTTCGCCCGGTACCTGCTGCACGCAGCGAAGCTCAGGTACGAGGCCAGGCTGCTCGATTCCTGGGCGCAGGGCCCACATGGCGGGGACGTCGGCGAGATGCTGGCCGAGCTGAGCGTCGCGCTGGCCCCCGACGCTCCCCACCCCGACAAGGCAAGGTTGCTGCGTTCCCAGCTCAGCCGGCTCCGGGGGGAAGAGGGCCGCCTGAACGCACTCAAGGCCGATCTGGAACGCCTGAGCCGGACGGTCGCCATTGCGCGCGACAACCTTGAGGACGTGCCCGGGTCCGACGCTGGTGAAGGCGCGGCAGGCATGTTTGCCGCCGACCGGGCGCTCGCACACTGGCTGACCCTGCAAATTGATGATTACCTCAGCTACCTGCGGATCGATCTCGACCAGACGCGCCGCGCTCATGAACTCACCGCTGAAGAACTGGAACAGACCGTAAACGCCGGGGCATCCGATGCCCATGCCCCCCGCCCGCAGGCGTGGGCTGCACAGCCGGGAGCGGGGGCCGGCTCTCCC
>JASHSZ010000540.1 GCA_030040815.1 Streptosporangiaceae bacterium | reverse complement strand
CGACCGCGGCGTAGACCACCCCGGCAGCGGTCTCCAGGTCGGCGATCGTGCCGGGCAGCGGCACCTGCTGCCAGGTCGCGCCGCCGTCATGGGTGGCCCATAGCTGCGAGCCGAAGGCAAACCCGTCGAGCGGGCTGGCGAACCGCAGGTAGCTCAGCCCGGGCATCAGGCCGGTCGGCCCGTTGGAGGCAAGCGGGACCGGGGGTGCCGGAATGCCCGCCCAGGACGCGCCGCCATCGGTGGTCCGCACGATCGAGGTACATGGCTGAACCGCGCACGGGGCAGTGCCAAGGACCCAGCCATCGCTGGCCGACACAAAGGTCATCGACGCCGGCTCGAACCCAGGCGGAACCGGACCGTCGGCCGGGCCGGTCGGCGCCGCCGGTGATGCCGCGGCGACGGGCGCGGCGCCAGAAGGACTGCGCGTCGCGGCAGCCGCGGCTGGCGTAGGCGGAGCGCTCGTAGCTGGCGGGTGCGCCGACCCGGCGGCGGAGCACCCCGCGGCCAGCAGCGCCAGGCAGATCGCTACGGCAGCGGCGGCCAAGCGCGCCGTTGGGCGTCCCACTAGCCGGCGTACCTGCACCGGGCGGATAAGCGGCTGCACAAAATTCGGCACGTACATGACGTCCTCCCTCGCCAAGCGGTTCAACGACCCGTGCACTACGACCACGCAGCGGGCCCGGTGGTTATGGGAAGGCCTCCCCACCCAGCTGAGCGACCTACGCGGGCGGTGCCGGGTTCCTTCGTGCTGCCGGTGCCGCTCAGGCGTGCTGCGCAGCCGGGACCAGGCTCGGCAGCCGTGCGGCACGGACCGCGAGCCCGCCGGTGCGGGCCAGGATCATCACGATGGCCATGAAGATCAGCCCGTCCGTGATCGCAGCCTCGGACACCTGGTGAGCTATGCACCAGGTGACGATCGGTGCGGTGAACCAGTGCGCGGCGCCGTAGGAGAACGCGGCCCTGGCGCCGACGACGACGGTCCAGAAGGTCGCGTACGGCCAGCCGGCGCGGCTGACCGGTGCCCCGGTCGACGCGCTCCGGTAGACCCGCATCAGCGCTGCGGCAACCACGCCGCCGAGCACGCCCGCGGCGATCCCGGCGATCTCTACCACCAGGCCGTTGCCGTGCAGGACCGGGCGCGACACGAACAGGGGGATGATGACCGCGGCGGCAATCAGCGGGCGGAGCAGGCGCATCCGGCCGATCTTGCGGGCCGGGCCGAGGTCGCTGGCCAGTACGGTGACCAGAACCACGCCGTTGACGATCATTGCCTCGGTGAGCTCAGAGAACTGCATGTCGACCTCCGGGTGAGCCGATATCGAAGTGATGTAGCCACCATGCCGGCTCCAGGCCACGTGCCGAATCGGAGCACGGGCCGGTATCCGGCATGGTCCGCGGCGCACCGGGTGGTACCGGCCGGTACCACGCAGGGCATACGAGTCAGCCCGGCGGTCAGCCCGCGGGCTGACGCCGGTACTGCGCCCCGGCGGGTAGCGTCGCGTGCGACGCGACGAGCATCGAACCGCCAGCTCGCCGACCCCGAGCGGTTAGGCCGGGCGGCGGCCGGTCGGACCGACAGACGGGAGGCACCGTGCGCACGGTCAACTCGGTGGCCCGCGGTCTCGGCATCGCTTGGCTCGGCGTCGTGGCCTTCGCCCTCGCCCCGCCGTCCGGGCTCGCCGCCACGCTGGTGCAGGTCGTCGGGTATGGGGTCGCCGTGCTGGCCGTGGCCGGCTGGACGCTGCTTGACGTCGACCCGCGCGCGGCGCGCTATCACGCCCGCGCCCTTCCGGTGCTGTGCGGGGTGCTCGCGGTGGCCAGCGGAGCCGTGGCAGGCGCCGGGTCGGGCGGCGAGGCCCTGTTGATCTTCGCCTTCGTCGCGGCGCTCACCGCGGGCGGCACCGCGAGCATCGGGGCGGCCGCGGCGGTGACCGCCGCGGGTGTTCTCGCGTTCGAGGCTAGCGGCCTGGCCTTCGGAGCCTCCGTCGCCACTCTCCTCGGGCTAGCCGCGGTGATCGCCTCCGGCCTGGTGATCGGCCGCAACTGGAGCGCCTACCGGGTGCAGGCCGAGCAGTCCGCGGCGCTGCTTGCGCAGCGTGACCGACTCGAGTCCGAGCAGCGCCGCGCCGACCTGCTCGACGAGCGGACCCGCATCGCCCGCGAGATCCACGACGTGCTCGCGCACTCGCTGGGCGCGCTGAGCATCCAGATCCAGGCGGCGCGGTCGGTGCTGGCCGACCGGGGGGACATCGGGCGGGCCGAGGAATTGCTGGCGGCCGCCCAGCGGATGGCCACCGAGGGCCTCGCAGAAACTCGCCGGGCCGTCCAGGCGCTGCGCTCGGACACGCTGCCGCTGGGCGAGGAACTGGCGAAGGTCACCGAGACCTACGCGCGCCGCTATGGCGTCCCGGTCAGCTTCGACACCGGCGGCGCCCCGCAGCCACTGCCGCCGGACGCCACGATCGCGCTGTTGCGCGTCGCGCAAGAGGCCCTGGTCAACGCCGCTAAGCACGCCGCGGGCCAGCACGTCGCCGTCCGCCTCGACTACGCCGACACCGAGGTCACGCTCGTCGTCCGCAACGCCCTCGGGCCGGACGCGACCGGCGACCGCGCGGGGACCGGTGTGCGCACGGCCGACGCCGGTTACGGGCTCACCGGCATGCGGGAACGGCTGCGGCTGCTGAACGGCACGCTCGAGGCAGACGGTCGGGATGGGCAGTGGATCGTGACCGCGCAGCTGCCGCACAGCCTGCCTGAGACGATGGCGTCATGACAACTGCCGACCGCAGCCCGGATGTGCCGCTGCGCATCGTCGTCGCCGACGACCAGGCCAGCGTGCGCGAGGGCCTGGTGCTGCTGCTCGACGGGCTGCCCGACATCGAGGTGGTCGGCGCGGCCGCAGACGGGGAGCAGGCGGTCCGGCTGGTGGCTGAGCAGCATCCGGACGCGATCCTGCTGGATCTGCACATGCCGGTGCTCGACGGCATCGGCGCCACCCGCGCACTGACCGCCGACCATCCGGAGGTCGCGGTCGTCGTGCTCACCACCTACGCCGACGACGGCAGCGTGCTGGACGCGCTGCGGGCGGGCGCGCGCAGCTACCTCACCAAGGACGCCGACCGGGCCGACATCGCCCGGGCGCTGCGCGCGGCCGCGGGGGGCCTCGCTGTCTTCGACGCCCAGGTGCACGCCACGTTGCTGGCCGCGGCGACCGCTCCCTCCCCGCCGGCGCCGACGGCCACGGCGCCGCTGCCCGCCGGGCTCACGCAGCGCGAGGCCGAGATCCTCGGCCTTATCGCCCGCGGCCTCACCAATCCGGAGATCGCCGCGCAGCTGTTCCTCAGCAATCACACGGTTAAGACTCACATCAGCCGGATATTCGCCAAGACCGGCTCCAGGGACCGAGCCGCCGCCATCGGCTACGCGCACCGCCACCAGATCGGCTGAGCGGTCTGCGCGACCGCGAATGCGGGCGGCCGGCGTTCCCCCCGGTCGTCGTGTGCCGGGCTTTGTGCCGGACGCCATGTCCTCGCTCGCGGCGGCGTGCCAGCATGGCGCTCGCAGGGCCCGCCACCCGGGAGGAGAGCAGGATGTCGAACGCACCCGACCCCAGGGACGTGCTGCGGCGGTTCTTCGCGACGCTGAGCACGGGAGACTACGACGCCATCGGCGAGTTCTTCACCGCCGACTCGGTCTGGGAGGTCAACAACGTCGCGGCTGGCCACCCTGGCGCGCACGGCCGGCGTGCCATCATCGAGGACTTCCTCCGGCCGGTGCGGGACGGCCTGTTCGAGCCGGGCGACCCGAAGGTCGAGGTCGTGCGCATGGTCTGCGACGGCGGCTGGGTAGCAGCCCAGACCGTCGCCAGGGGCAGCCTGCGGAACGGGAACAGCTACGAGAACTCCTACGCCTGGTTCGCGCAGATCGACGGCGAGCACGTGAAGTTCTTGAAGGAGTACATGGACACGGCGTACGCCTTCGAGGTTTCCAGGCCCACGCCCGACCAGCAGATTGCCGACGAGCACGTCGCCGAGCACCTGCGGAGGCTGGGCCACGAGGCGTAGCGGCAGGAGCGGGCTCGCGCGGGTGCCCCGTTACAACTGCTGGAGCGATAGCTACCAGGCACCCATGGCCGTGCCTCGGTGCGGATCGGCTCGTCCGGGGGCGGGCAGTTACCAGGCGTAGTGCTCGGGAGCCCTCTTGTAGCCAGGGAAGATGGCATCGAGCCGCTTGAGCGCGTCATCGTCCAGCGTCAGGGTCAGCGCGCGCTGAGCGTCGTCGAGGTGGGCGAGGGTCCGTGGCCCGATGATCGGCGCGGTCACCCCCTCCTGGTGCAGGAGCCAGGCCAGCGCCACCGCGCCCGGCTCCGCGCCGAGCTCGTCGCAGAACGCCTCGTACGACTCGATCTGCTCGCGGTTGCGCTCGACGGCTTCGCGGGCCCGGCCCGCGACGCGGCGCCGGCCCTCCCGCTCGCTGCGGAGCACGCCGCCGAGCAAGCCGCCCTGCAGCGGCGACCACGGGATGACGCCGACGCCGTACTCGATCGCCGCAGGCAGCACCTCCAGCTCAATCATGCGGGTCATCAGGTTGTAGATACTTTGCTCGCTGACCAGGCCAAAAAAGCCGCGCGCAGCGGCGGTGTCATTGGCCTGCGCGATGTGCCACGCCGCAAAGTTGGACGACCCGACATAGAGGATCTTGCCTTGGGTGACGAGTACCTCCATGGCCTGCCAGATCTCGTCCCACGGGGTGTCACGGTCTACGTGGTGCATCTGGTAGATGTCGATGTAGTCGGTACGCAGCCGCCGCAGCGAGGCATCGCACGCACGCCGGATGTTGAGGGCGGAGAGCTTGCCGTCGTTTGGCCAGTCGGTCATGGACCCGTACAGCTTGGTGGCGAGCACGGTGCGCTCGCGCCGCCCGCCGCCCGCCGCGAACCAGTCGCCGATGATCTCCTCGGTCCAGCCCACGCGGGCCTCGTCGGTCTTCCCTACCTGACCGGGCGGGCTCTGTGCGCCGCCATACCGGTTCGCGGTGTCGAAGAAATTCATGCCGAGCGCGTGCGCGTGGTCCATGATCGCGCGGGCTTCGGCAGCCGGCGTCAGCGGCCCGAAGTTCATTGTGCCGAGGCACAGCCGGCTTACCGACAGGCCAGAGCGGCCCAGGTTCGTGTAGTCCATGGCAACAGCTTGGCACGGCGGCTCGACGGCTGGCCCGGCGAACCGGTGGCTGCGAGACTGCCGCTACCCGACGCCTCACTGGCCTATGGTGAAACGACGCGTCGCAACCGAGAGGAGCCGGTCCGCCGCCGATGCGTGGCCGCTGCCTGCCTGGCGACGGGGAGGGCAACCGATGGCAGACGATGAGGCACGGCCGCTAACCCAAACTGACTTCGAGCGCTTGCTGGCGTTCCGCACCAGCCTGCGCCGCTTCCAGCACTGGAGCGAGGACCAGGCCAGGGCTGCCGGGCTGACGCACGTGCAGCACCAGCTCCTCGTCGCGGTCAAGGGGCATCCCGGCGGGCTGCCGCCGACAGTCAGTGAACTGGCCGACTACCTGCTGCTGCGCCATCACAGCACGGTTGAGCTCGTCGACCGCGCGGAAGCCGCGGGCCTGGTCCGCAGGATCGCCGACATCCGCGATGCGCGGCTGGTCAGGGTCCGGCTCACCGCGAAGGCGGAGCGGATACTGACCGAGCTGACTCCGGCGCACCTGGTCGAGCTGCACAGCCTCGCTGCCGTCCTGGACGAGCTGGTTTCTGGCGGGTCGGGCCGGGATGGCCGCCAGCGCAGTCGGCCTGGCGTCAACGCGAGGCAGGCTGGCGCAGCAACTCAGCGAGGATCGCGGCCTGACTGATGTCGGTCTCTCTTGCTGGCTGGACGCGTGCCTGCGGCGGCCAGCCAGCTAGGCTCGCCGTGGTGCGGTACCGACTCGAACTGCGGCTGGGCCCTTCCGACATCGGACGGCGAGTGGTGATCCGCTGGCGGCGTCCGGCGCACGGCGACACCGAGGAGGTCGCTGACGTTCTCGGCGTCCTCGAGGCCGCCGATGGCGCGTCGTTCACGGTCCGCACGGCTGCCGGCGACTCCGTCGTGATTCCGATCGAGCGCGCGCTGGCCGGCAAGACGGTACCAGCGTCCCGGCCGCGGCGCGGCCCACATCCCGCTGGCTAACCGAAGCTCGGGCGGATACCACGGCCCGATGCGCCCTGAACATCGTGGTCACGTACACCCTGCCGTGGTGACGTAAGCTGCCGGACCGCTGGCTACGGCTGCGGGGCGCCGCGGTAGGCGCGGGCCGCGCGCAGCCGGAACCAGCGGTTCTGCACGGCCATCCGCCTGTTGCCGACCCAGACGCCCCAGCCCACCGTGACCCGGAGCCACCGGTAGCGGCGGCGGCGGTGCATGACCGCGCGGGCCCGCGCCTCGCGCCCCTGGTGCGGCCGACGCCGCTGTCGCGGCGGGCCGAGTTCGGGGCGAGCCTGCGCGACCCGCTCGCCGACCGCCTGCTCGTGGTGGCGCATCAGCGAGTAGCGCTGGTCATCGTCGAGCGCGAGGCGGTCGGCGACGCGCATGACGGCCGCGTGCTCCAGGTGCATCAGCGCCCAGGTGTCGGATCGCCGGTGCAGCGTGCCGATCGGCAGGTGCTCTTGCCGCCAGCGCAGCACCGCCCAGGCGCGCGGGTTCAGGTCGGCAACCGGCAGGGCCGGTCGGTCCAGCGTGCCGGCGGGGGTCGTCGGCCCGAGCGCGATAGTGGGCAGGTCGGCGGGCGCCCCGAGCGCGGCCAGGGCCGCCTGCCGGATCGCTGCCGCGTCGAGTGCTGCCCGGCTCAGCGCGTCGAGGACCTCGGGCGTGCCCTGGTCGAGCAGGGCCACGAGCAGGTGCTCGGCGCCGGCTGGCTCGCCGCGCGCGGCTGCCAGCGACATCGCGCCTTGCTGCGCCTGCATGTGGAGATAGCCCGCGGGGCTGCGGCCGGCACCGCGGCCCATGTCCGTGACGACTGCTCGCAGGGACCGGCCGTCAGCGGGCCGCAGCGCTGCCGCCGCCGGTCCTTCGCCCTCGGCGATACCGACCAGAAAGTCCACCGGCCGGCAGCCGCCAGCACCGCTGCCGGTCTGCCTGGCGAAGCCGAAGGCCCGCCTGATCGCCGCCAGGTACGGGTCGCTCGGTTCCTGATGGACCACTCCACCAGCATCGCACCTGCGGGTGGTGGCTCTGCGAAGATAGGGTCCCGAGGAATACCACGGAACGAGGGCACTCATGCGGAGAGCTCTGCTCGTCGGATTCGGTGTGCTGGTCACCGTCGCGGGGGTGATCTTCGCGCTGCAAGGGCTCGGCTATATCGGCGGCAGTGTGATGACGGGAACGACGCTGTGGTCGGTTCTCGGGCCGCTCATCGCGGTCGCCGGACTGTGCATTGCTGGTGTCGGCTTTCGGGTGTCCCGGCGCTGACCGATGACACAGCCTGGCTCGAATAACCCTGCCGGGCAGGGCGACCCGCACCAGTCGTGGATGCGCCGGGCCGAGCATATGGAGCTGAGCCGGCTGCGCGGCGAGCACCTGCCGGTGCCTGCCTGGCTCCGGCGCACCAGGGGCGAACACCGGTGGCCAGTCACGCTGAGCGTGGTCGTTGCCATCGTCTTGCAGTTCCTGCTCCCGGCGAGGTTTACCAGGCCGCTGCCGCCGTATCTGCTGCTGGCCCTTGAGGTTGCCCTGCTGATCGGGCTCACGGTCGCCAATCCGGTCCGGATCGAACGACACGGGCCGGCGGTCCGGGCGGCCAGCATCGTGCTGATCGGACTGATCACCCTGGCGAACGTCGTGTCCGCGGTCCTGCTCGTCCGCGCGATCCTGGACGGCCGGGCTGGCGGGTCGGCGGCTCCGCTGTTCGGCACTGGTGCGTCCATCTGGGCCACCAACGTGATCGCCTTCGGGCTGTGGTACTGGGAGTTTGACCGGGGCGGCCCCGTGCAGCGGGCGCACGGCACCATGCGGTATCCCGACCTGATGTTCCCGCAGATGGTTTCCCCGCAGCTAGCGCCGGCCGACTGGGAGCCGCACTTCGTCGACTACCTGTACCTGGCGTTCACGAATGCCACGGCGTTCAGCCCGACCGACGTGATGCCGCTGTCCCGATGGTCGAAGCTGACGATGCTCGTCCAGTCGGCGGTCTCCCTCGCCGTCGGCGCTCTGGTGATCGCGCGGGCAGTCAACATCCTGCGGACCTGAGCTCGACGACCACTCGCTAGGAGGCCGGCTCCACGGCCTTGATCCGCGCGCGGCCCGCGACCTCGTAGAACTCCTCAGACACCGCGATGTG
>JASHSZ010000539.1 GCA_030040815.1 Streptosporangiaceae bacterium | reverse complement strand
AAATCGAGATCGAGATGCTGCGGGCACTCTGGCAGCCGGGCACCAAGCCGTACCGGAGTCCACGGGTCTCGCTCCCGGAGACGACGTGCTACCCGCGGCCGGCTGGCCAGCTCCCGGTTATCGTCGGCGGCAGCGGCGACCGGACGCTCGGCATCGCCGCCCGGCTCGCCGACGGCTGCAACCTGCCGTCGGACCTGGACACGCTCGACGCCCGGCTGTCGGTGCTGCGCGCGCACTGCATGCGAGCCCGCCGGGACCCGGCCGAGGTCGCGGTCACGGTCCTGGACGTCCCGGTGGTCGGTCGTGACCGCGAGCACGTCGCGATGCTGACTGAGTCGCTGCGCGGCCGGACCAGCGCGGCCGCGTACGCTCGGCGGCACCACGCCGGCGTCGCGGCTGACCACATCGGCCGCTACCGGCTGCTGGCCGAGCGAGGCGTCAGCACCGTATTCGTGTCGCTGCCCGACCTCGCCGGACCGGATGACCTCGCCCGGATGGCGCCGATAGTCAGAGCATTCGGGTAGCTGACGGCGCCGTTGGCGGGCTTTCCATCTGGTATGGCTGTTACGGCGCCTGATTCATGCTGTTATGCGAAGCCACAATCGGTGGAAAGTTGACATGCCGGGTCGCGCAGTGGGTCAGGACGGCGGGACGGCGGCGACGGGCCGGCCGTCCTCGAGGTAAACGCAGTGCGGGAGCCGGGTTCGGCCGTTGGGCGTCCGGACCGCGCGCACGCGGCGCCGGATCGGCTTGCGGAGCAGCGCCAGGGCGTCGCGCACCGGAACCAGCCGGTGCTCGGTTAGCTCCTCGGACTGCAGCCTGATGGCACTCAGGATGCCGTCGTCCAGTTCGCCGCAGTCGAAGAGGAACCGGATGCCGCCGGCGCGTCCCTGCCGCTGCGGGCGGAAGTCCACGCACGCCAGGCGCGCGCTGGTGACGTCTATGCCGCACTCTTCGGCTACCTCGCGCTGACACGCCTGCCAGGGCGTCTCGCCGTCGGCTTCCATGACACCGCCGGGGATGGTCCAGCCCGACTTGTATGTCGGCCGCAGGATCAGCAGCCGACCCTGGTGATCGAAGATGAGCGCGCCGGCCGATACAGGCACGGCAGGCAGGCCGCCGTCGTCGCTGGCGAGTGCCTCTTTGTCGCTTTCGACCATGCCTCACCCTAGTCCGCGCCGCTACAGTGTCCCGATGTCCACGTTCATTACCCGGCTGGCGCACGCGCGCGACGCGACCGGGATCAGGCTGGCGGTCAAGGACCTGATCGACGTCGAGGGCGTGCCCACCACGGCCGGCAGCCGCGCACTCGCCGAGACCGCGCGGCCCGCCGACCGCGATGCCGCGTGCCTCGCCGGGGCGCGCGCAGTCGGCGCGGTCATCGTCGGCAAGGCGAACCTGCACGAGCTGGCGTACGGCGGAGCTGGCATCAACGAGTGGTTCGGGACGCCGGTCAACCCGCTGGATCCCGGCCTGTTGCCGGGCGGCTCGTCGAGCGGGTCGGCGGTCGCGGTCGCCGATCGGGACGCCGACGTCGCCTACGGCTCCGACACGGGCGGCTCGATTCGGATACCCGCCGCGTTCTGCGGGATCACCGGGCTGAAGACCACGCACGGCCGGGTTTCGCTCGACCGTGTGTGGCCGCTCGCGCCGAGTCTGGACACGGTGGGGCCGATGGCGCGAGACGTGGCGGGTGTCGTGGTTGGCATGACGCTGCTGGAGCCGGGCTTCCGCGCAGTGGGCCCGGTCGGCCGGATCGGCCGGATCCGGCCGACCGGGTCCGAGGTCGACCCGCGGATCGACGCGGCCGTCGATGACGCGCTCGCCCGCAGCGGCCTGGACATCACGGAGATCGACCTGACCGGCTGGCTGGCTGCGCGGGAAACGTGCGGCGTGCTGCTGGACTTCGAGGCGGCGCAGTCCAACCGCGTGCTGCTGGACGATCCGGCCCGGCGCGTCCTGATCGGACCTAACGTACTCGCCCGGCTGACGGCAGCCGAGCAGGTGACGTCCGAGGACGCGGTCGCCGCCCGCGCGCGCCAGCACGGCTGGCGCGAGGCAATGCACGCAGCGGTCGTGCGGGCCGGCGGCCTGCTCGCGCTGCCGACGGTGCCGTTCTACCCGCCGCCGCTGACCGCGCCGCCAGGTCTGCACTTCACCGCGTTCACCAACCCGGTGAACTTCGCGGGCTTTCCGGCGCTGGCGCTACCGGTCCCGAGCAGGCATTCGCTGCCCGCGAGCCTGCAGCTGATCGGCGCTCCAGGGTCGGAGGAGCTGCTGCTCGCGACGGGCGCGGTCATCGAGGCCGCAGCCGGGTACGCGCGAGGCACCTGACAGCCGAGGCGAGTCCTGATCAGGGGAGCTTCCAGTCGATCGGCTGGCCACCTAGCTGCTGCAGGAGCTGGTCGGCGCGGCTGAACGGGCGGGACCCGAAGAAGCCGCGGTCGGCCGACATCGGGCTCGGATGCGCGGACTGAATGGTGGGCGTGGTGCCGAGCAGCGGCGCCAGGCTGCGTGCGTCGTTGCCCCAGAGGATCGCGACGAGCGGCCCGCCGCGCGCCGCGAGCGCGCGGATCGCCTGGTCGGTGACCTGCTCCCAGCCCCTGCCGCGGTGTGAGGCAGGCTTGCCGGGCTGCACCGTGAGCACTCTGTTCAGCAGCATGACGCCGCGCTCGGACCAGGGCGACAGGTCGCCGGTCGACGGGCGCGGGTAGCCGAGGTCGGCGGAGTACTCGGTAAAGATGTTGACCAGGCTGCCAGGCAGCCGTCGCACGGTCGGCGCGACCGAGAAGCTCAGGCCGACCGGGTGGCCCGGCGTGGGATACGGATCCTGCCCGACGATGAGCACTCGCACGTCGGCCATCGGCTGCCGGAACGCGCGCAGGATGTTGTCGCCGGCTGGCAGGTAGCTGCGGCCCTCGGCGATCTCGGCCCGCAGGAACGCGCCTATCTCGGTGATCTTCGGCTCGACCGGCAGCAGTGCCTCGGCCCAGTCTGGGGCCACAAGTTCGGTCAGGGAGCGGGCCGCCATGGTGGTCACTGTAGGGCAGCGCGGCTGGATGATGGGCGGCCTTCGGGTTGCGGCTAAGACTCGCCGGCCGGCGCGGCGCGGCTGGGCGCATCGCCCTCGGCACGCGCCGCCTTCCAG
>JASHSZ010000538.1 GCA_030040815.1 Streptosporangiaceae bacterium | reverse complement strand
CCCGGTCCAGGAAGAGATGCAGACCGAGCTGGACTGGGGCTTCGGCAAGCCGACCGGCGTCGATCTGCCCGGCGAGGCTGGCGGCACCGTGCCAACCAGGGAGTGGCTGTACTACCTGTGGAAGGACAACGCGAATACCGGCGAGGACTGGTGCAAGAACGGCAACCCTAACGGCAGCTACGTCCAGCAGATCGAGTACCAGGACTGCGTGAGCGGGAACGTGTGGACGCCGGGTCAGGCGGTGCTTGCGTCCATCGGCCAGGGCTACGTCGCCGTGACGCCGCTCCAGCTGGCCACCGCGTACGCGGCGCTGGCCAACGGCGGCACGCTGTACAGCCCGCGCATCGGCGAGGAACTGATCAGCCCCACGGGCAAGGTCGTGGAGCAGATCACGCCGCCGGTGGACGGCCACCTACCCGCGTCGCCGGCCACGCTCGCCTACATCAGGACCGCGCTGCAGGGCGTCGTGACCCAGGGCACCGCCGCGGGCGCGTTCGGGGGCTTCCCGCTGAGCAAGGTGTGCATCGCGGGCAAGACCGGCACAGCCCAGGTCGCCGGGAACATGGCGACCTCGAACTTCGCGTCGTTCGCCCCGTGCAGCAACCCGCAGTACGTCGTCGTCATGATGATCCCCGACTCCGGCTACGGCGCCGACGTCTCCGCGCCCGCGATCCGGCAGATCTGGGATGCCATCTACGGGCTGGAGGGTCAGCCTCCGGCCCTGCAGAACGGCCAGCTCCCGGCTGAACCGCACATCAGCAGCGGGGGCTTGATCGTGCCGTCCGCGGCGTCAATCGGCAGCCAGCAGCTTGCGCCGGGCCGCGCCGGGCTGACCGCCGCACTCTTCGAGCCGGCCGACACCGAGCCGGGCGGTCGGCCGCTGGCCAGGCCGGGATGAGCAAGTGGAGCGGCTCGGATCTGACGAGCCGGCGGGCGGCGACTCCGGTGCCGGGCTCGGCGAGCTACCGCGGGCTTGCGCCGGTCCGGCTAGATGGCGGCAGCGCCCACCGCGGCGGGTACGCGAACGGTCCCAGCCTCGACGGCCGCCGGCATCGGGTGCGCCGGCTGCTGCGCCAAGTCTTCGGCGCAGGCTCGCCGCTCCGCGACCTCGACTGGCTCCTGCTGGCCATCGTGCTGGCCCTGATAGCGCTCGGCACCCTGCTGGTGTGGGCCGCGACGGCCACCTCGGGGCTGACGTATCACGACCCGTACCTGATCCATCAGGGCATCAACATCGCCATCGGGCTGGTCCTGATGGCCGCCGTGAGCATGCTGGACTATCGCCAGCTGCGGCTGTACGCGCCGATCGTGCTCGCGGCATCCTGCCTGGGCCTGCTCGCCGTGCTGTCGCCGGTCGGCAGGGTGGTCAACGGCGCCAAATCGTGGATCAATCTGCCCGGCGGTTTCCAGATCGAGCCCTCGGAGTACGCCAAGATCGCCGTGATCTTCGTTTGCGCGATGATTCTCGGGGAGCTACGAGCCGGGGAGACCAGGCCCGGGCCGCGCGCGATCGCCAAGGCCGTCGGCTTGTCACTGATCCCGCTGGTCCTCGTCGTGGCCCAGCCTGACCTAGGCGTGGTCATCCTGCTGCTGGCGCTCATCGCCGGCCTGATCGTGCTCTCGGGTGTGCGGCTGCGCTGGCTCGCCGTGCTTACCGTCGGCGGCGTGGCCGGCATCGCCGCGGTGGCGAAGCTGCACCTGCTGAAGGCCTACCAGGTCAACAGGCTTACCTCGTTCCTGCACCCGAGCGACGACCCGCGCGGCACGGGGTACAGCGCCTACCAGTCCAAGATCGCAATCGCGTCCGCCGGCGTGCACGGCGAGGGCTTGTTCCACGGCGTGCTGGTGGCCGGCGGGTTCATCCCTGAGCAGCAGACCGACTTCATCTTCGCGGTGGCCGGCGAGGACATCGGCTTCATCGGGTGCCTGGTCATCATCGTGCTGCTAGGGCTGCTGCTGCTGCGCGCGCTGCAGATCGCCGCGCGGGCCGACGATCAGTTCGGCATGCTGGTCGCGTCGGGCATCGCGATCTGGTTCGGCGTCCAGTCGTTCATCAACATCGGCATGACGATCGGCATCATGCCGGTGACCGGCCTGCCGCTGCCGTTCGTGTCCTACGGCGGGTCAGCCGTGTTCGCCGACATGATCGCGATCGGCGCGCTGCACTGCGTCCACCGGCACAGATCGGTCTTCGGCAGCGGCTTAGGTCCACGGCTGCGGCGCCGACTGCAGCCGCTGGCGTGACCCTCGCCGGCTGCCGCTCGGAGATCGCAGACCTCGTGGAGGTCTCGCAGGAACGAAACCACGCAAGTCGGGCGCTAACGACGCTGGGCCCTCCATCAGGTGGCGCGAGCTAGCGCAATTGGGTGTGATCTCGTCTGGCGATCAGGCCCCAGGTGTGATCTCGTGTGGCGATCAGGCCCCAGGTACCGGCGAACGCCGCGGATGCCCCGTCTCGGTACTCTGTAACGGTGCCTGTGCAGTCGGTGTACCCCCTGCTCGAGCCGCTTCTGCCGCTGGTTCGCAAACCCGTCCAGTACGTCGGCGGCGAGCTGAACTCTGTGGTGAAGGACTGGGACTCCTGCGACGTCCGCTGGGCGCTGATGTACCCGGACGCCTACGAGGTAGGCCTGCCCAACCAGGGCCTGCAGATTCTGTACGAGGTCCTCAACGAGCAGGATGGCGTGCTGGCGGAGCGCACCTACAGCGTCTGGCCCGATCTTGAGGCACTCATGCGCGCCCACGGCGTGCCGCAGTTCACCGTCGACGCGCATCGGCCGGTCGGCGAGTTCGACCTGCTGGGCGTCAGCTTCGCGACCGAGCTCGGCTACACCAACCTGCTGACCGCCCTGGACCTGGCCGGGCTGCCGCTGTCGGCTGCCGGGCGGCGGCCCCGCGATCCGGTCGTGCTGGCAGGCGGGCACGCCGCGTTCAACCCCGAGCCGATCGCGGAGTTCATCGACGGGGCCGTGCTCGGCGATGGCGAGCAGGCGGTGCTCGCCATCAGCGAGCTGGTCCGTGCCTGGAAGCGGGCCGGGCGGCCGGGCGGCCGGGACGGCCTGCTGCTCGATCTTGCGACCTCCGGCGGCGTCTATGTGCCCCGGTTTTACGACGTGTCGTACCGGCCGGACGGCACCATCGGCCGGGTTGTGCCCAACCAGCCAGGGGTGCCCCGCTCGGTCGGCAAGCACACGGTCATGGACCTGGACTCCTGGCAGTATCCGCGCAAGCCGCTGGTGCCGATGGCCGAGACCGTGCACGAGCGGTACAGCGTCGAGATCTTCCGTGGCTGCACCCGCGGGTGCCGATTCTGCCAGGCCGGAATGATTACCCGGCCAGTTCGCGAGCGGTCCATCACGGCGATTGGCTCGATGGTGCAGGCTGGCCTGGCGGCAAGCGGGTTCAGCGAGGTCGGCCTGCTGTCGCTGTCCAGTGCGGACCACAGCGAGATCAACGAGATCGCGGTCGACCTCGCGAACCGGTACGAGGGCACGGCCACCGGGCTGTCCCTGCCGTCCACCCGGGTCGACGCCTTCAACGTGACGCTTGCCAACGAGCTGAGCCGCGGCGGCCGGCGGTCCGGACTCACCTTCGCGCCGGAGGGCGGATCGGAGCGGATCCGCAAGGTGATCAACAAGATGGTCACCGAAGACGACCTGATCAGGACCGTCACGACGGCGTACGCGAGCGGCTGGCGGCAGGTCAAGCTGTACTTCATGTGCGGGCTGCCGACCGAGACCGACGAGGATGTGCTGGCCATCGCCGCGCTAGCCCGGCGGGTCATCGAGGCGGGGCGGGTGGCCACTGGACGCAGCGACATCCGGTGCACGGTGTCCATCGGCGCGTTCGTTCCCAAGCCGCACACGCCCTTCCAGTGGGCCGGGCAGTGCGCGCACGAGGCGGTGGACGCGCGCCTGAAGGCGCTGGGCAACGCCATGCGGGCCGACCGGCGATACGGCAAGGCGATCGGCTACCGCTACCACGACGGCAAGCCGTCGATCGTTGAGGGCCTGCTGTCCCGTGGTGACCGCCGCGTCGCGAAGGTGATCAGGGCAGCATGGGAAGACGGTGCCCGGTTCGACGGCTGGAGCGAAACGATGTCATTCGAGCGCTGGGAGCGGTGCGCCGCTGCTGCGCTCGCAGCGGATGGCGTAGACCTGGACTGGTACACCACCAGGGAGCGCGGGTACGACGAGGTGCTGCCCTGGGATCATCTCGACGCCGGGCTTGAGCGGGACTGGCTCTGGCAGGACTGGCTGGCGGCAGTCGACCCGGCGGGAGCCGCCGAGGTGGAGGACTGCCGCTGGACGCCGTGTTTCGAATGCGGCGTGTGCCCGTCCATGGACACCGAGATCGAGGTCGGACCGACGGGGAAGCGACTGCTGCCGCTGAGCGTTGTGCGGAACGGGGTTCTTGCGGTCGGCGGCCGTGCGGCCTCAGCCGCCGGAGCGGTCCAGTGACGCGCCAGCAGCCGCCGCGGCCGCCGGGACCAGCGCCGCTGCCAGCCGTCCAGCGGCTGACGGTCAGGTACGCTAAGCGTGGCAGGATGCGATTCGCGAGTCATAGGGATATCGCGCGTGCGGTGGAACGGGGAGTACGGCGGGCTGGTCTGCCCGTCGCGCACTCCGCGGGATTCTCACCGCATCCGAAGATCTCCTACTCGGGCGGCGCGCCCACGGGTGCTGCGAGCGAGACCGAGTACCTGGAGATCTCCCTCACGCGGGGCCTGGATCCCGGAGCCGTCCGGGACCGCCTGGACGCAGCCCTGCCAGACGGGATTGACGTGATTGAGGTCGCAGATCAGGCCGTGGCACCGGCGCCGCGGCTCGAGGCCTCGGAATGGCAAGTCGTGCTGCCGGGAGTCGCGCCAGCAGAGGCGGCCTCGGCGGTAGAGGTGTTTCTCGCCGCCGCTCACGCGGAGGTGGAGCGCCTGACCAGCAGCGGAGTCCGCCGGCTCGACACTAGGGCCGCGGTGGTATCAGTAGCGCTTGAGCGCGCCGCCGTGGCTGAGGACCAGGATTGTGCGATACTTCGAATGATTGTTCGGCACTTGACACCAGCCGTCCGACCCGAAGACATCCTGGTTGCGCTTCGCCGCATGTCGGCCCTGGAACCGTCGTCACCGCCGATAGTCACGCGGCTGGCTCAGGGCCCGCTGGGCACTGTGGCCGCCGCGGGCCCGATCCGGGCCATGGCTACGGCGGCGGTACCCCGGCCGGACGGGCGGGGCACCGGACCGGGACAAGTATTGGCAACGTGCCCTGATGCGGAGACCGCCGACTCGGCGAGCACCGCTCCGGAGAGCGCGTATGGACAGCTCCCGCGTGGCGCGGCGGGGCCCGATGAGGTCGGCTGTGCCCGGGAGCACGACGGGAGAGATCGCCCGCATGCTCGAGATCGAGCGACAGAACAGAGAGCCAGTTGACGACGCGTCGACTGGCGGAGACGGAACGCACGGTCCGGCAGGGTCGGCCGGACCGTCGGAGACTGCCTCAGCAGCCAGTCGCGGGCTGCTGCGCC
>JASHSZ010000537.1 GCA_030040815.1 Streptosporangiaceae bacterium | reverse complement strand
GCGCGCATCTACACGGTGAAGCGAGAGCGCGAGCTCGGCATCGTGGTCGTCGAGAGTGAGGATGCGGTCGATGAGTGAGGCGAGCGCCGAGACAGTGACCAGGGGCTACCGCAAGGTCCGCGAGGGCTACGTGGTGAGCGACAAGATGGACAAGACCGTCGTCGTCGTGGTCGAAGACCGGATCAAGCATCCCAAGTACGGCAAGGTCATCCGCCGGACGAAGAAGTACAAGGCACACGATGGCGAGAACGCCTGCGGCGTTGGCGACCGGGTGCTGCTGATGGAGACCCGCCCGCTGTCGGCGACCAAGCGCTGGCGCGTGGCGGAGATCCTCGAGAAGGCCAAGTAGCTCAGGACCGCCTGCTCCGCGTCGTCGGGGCTGGCGGGTGAGGAAGCAGGAGTTGACGTGATCCAGCAGGAGTCGCGGCTCAAGGTCGCCGACAACACCGGAGCCAAGGAAATCTTGTGCATCCGCGTGCTCGGGGGCTCGAGCAGGCGATACGCGGGCATCGGCGACATCATCGTCGCCACCGTCAAGGATGCCCTCCCCGGTGCCGGGGTGAAGAAGGGCGACGTCGTCAAGGCCGTCGTGGTGCGCACCACCAAGGAGCGGCGCCGCGGCGACGGCTCCTACATCCGCTTCGACGAAAACGCGGCGGTGCTCATCAGGGACGGTGGCGACCCGCGCGGTACCCGCATCTTCGGCCCCGTGGGCCGCGAGCTGCGGGAGAAGCGCTTCATGCGGATCATCTCGCTCGCTCCGGAGGTGCTGTGATGACCGGACCGAAGAACTTGAAGATCAGGAAGGGCGACAGGGTCATCGTGATCGCGGGCAAGGACCGCGGCCGCGAGGGCACCGTCATAGCCGTCCGACCGGACCGCCAGCGTGTGCTCGTCCAGGGCGTAAACCTGATCAGGAAGAACAAGAAGGTCAATTACCAGGGCCAGCGAGGCGCCAAGGAAGGCGGCATCGTGACCCAGGAAGCCCTGATCCACGTGAGCAACGTGGCGCTGATCGACCCGGACTCGAAGAGGCCGGCCAGGGCCGGGTACCGGACCGATGGCGACAAGAAGGTCCGGGTGTCCCGGACCAGCGGTAAGGACGTCTGATGCCTAGGACGGCAGAGAAAGCCAGCACGAGCGCGAACGGCACCGCGCAGGCGGCGGCCGCCGATCGCCTGGTGCCGCGGCTGAAGGAGCGGTATCGCGCTGAGATCGCTGAGGCGATGCGTGCGGAGTTCGGCTACGCCAACGTCATGCAGATCCCGACGGTGACGAAGATCGTGGTGAACATGGGCGTTGGCGAGGCAGCCAGGGATGCCAAGCTCATCGACGGCGCGGTCAGGGACCTGTCGGTGATCACCGGCCAGAAGCCGGCCGTCGCCAGGGCCCGTAAGTCGGTCGCTCAGTTCAAACTGCGCGAGGGCATGCCGATCGGGGCGCACGTCACGCTGCGCGGCGACCGGATGTGGGAGTTCCTCGACCGGCTGCTGTCGATCGCGCTGCCCCGGATCCGTGACTTCCGTGGCCTGTCAGACCGGCAGTTCGACGGCCGCGGCAACTACACCTTCGGCCTGACCGAGCAGCTGATGTTCCACGAGATCAACCCCGATCAGGTCGACCGACAGCGCGGCATGGACGTCACCGTCGTCACGTCCGCGGCCACCGATGCCGAGGGTCGCTCCCTACTGCGGCGACTCGGCTTCCCGTTCAAGGAGATCTGAGCAGTGGCGAAGAAGAGCCTCATCGCCAAGGCCGGGCGCAAGCCGAAGTTCGCGGTTCGCGCCTACACCCGGTGCTCCCGGTGCGGCCGCCCGCGCGCCGTCTACAAGCGGTTCGGCCTATGCCGGATCTGCTTCCGGTCGATGGCGCACCGCGGCGAGCTGCCCGGCATCACCAAGTCCAGCTGGTAACCAATCCGCGCTGCCGTTCCGGCAACGCGACACGCAGTAACGACCAACCTGGGCGCTCCGGCGCCCACCGACCACGCCGCAGGTCCCCGGTGTAGCGCACCGGTTCTGCAAACCGGTGTTGCAAACACCGTGGAAACCACGGCGAGGAGGGCCATCAGGCCATGACCATGACCGACCCGGTCGCAGACATGCTGACCCGTCTGCGCAATGCGAACTCGGCGTACCACGACACCGTGTCCATGCCGCATTCCAAGATCAAGATGCACATCGCGGAAATCCTCCAGCAGGAGGGCTACATCGCCAGCTGGAAGGTGGAGGACGCGCAGGTTGGCAAGACCCTGGTGATCTCGCTGAAGTTCGGGCCCACCAGAGAGCGCTCCATTGCTGGCCTCAAGCGGATATCCAAGCCTGGCCTCCGGGTGTACGTGCGCAAGGACAACCTGCCGCGAGTGCTCGGCGGCCTCGGCGTGGCGATCATCTCGACGTCGTCCGGCCTGATGACCGACAGGCAGGCAAAGAAGCAGGGCGTGGGCGGGGAAGTCCTCGCCTACGTCTGGTAGGGGGGCGGAGCCATGTCGCGAATCGGACGGCTGCCGATCGTCATCCCGAGCGGCGTCGACGTCACCATCGACGGCCGTCAGGTGACAGTCCGCGGTCCCAAGGGCGAACTCAGCCTGACGGTGGCCGAGCCCATCGAGGTCAGCCAGCAGGACGGCGTCATCACTGTGACCAGGCCCAACGACGAGGGCGAGATCCGGGCGCTGCACGGCCTGTCTCGGTCGCTGATCGCCAACATGGTCACCGGTGTCACCCAGGGCTACAGCAAGACGCTGGAGATCGTCGGCGTCGGCTACCGGGTGCAGGCCAGGGGCCGTGACCTGGAGTTCGCGCTGGGCTTCAGCCACCCGGTGCCGGTGGCGGCCCCGGACGGGATCACTTTCCGAGTCGAGACGCAGACCAGGTTCGTGGTGGAGGGCATCGACAAGCAGCAGGTGGGCGAGGTCGCGGCCAACATCCGCAAGCTGCGCAAGCCGGACCCCTACAAGGGCAAGGGCGTCCGATACCAGGGTGAGCAAATCCGCCGCAAGGTCGGAAAGGCTGGTAGGTAAGTCATGTCTGGCACCAAGACCAGGGCGCACATCCGGATCACCGGGCGGACGGCGCCGCGCGTCGCCGCGCGCCAGCACCGTCATCTGCGCGTCCGCAAGAAGATTGAGGGCAGCGCGCAGCGACCGCGGCTCGTCGTGACCCGCTCGGCCCGGAATATCTTTGCCCAGCTCGTTGACGACGCGGTGGGCAACACGCTCGCGTCAGCCTCTACCCTGGAGACATCCATCCGAGCCGCCGAGGGCGACAAGACCGCCAAGGCCAAGCGGGTGGGCGCCTTGCTGGCCGAGCGGGCGGCGCAGGCCGGCATCAGCGCGGCGGTGTTCGACCGCGGTGGCTACGCCTTTCACGGCCGGGTCGCAGCCCTGGCCGAGGGTGCCCGCGAGGGCGGGCTGACACTGTGATGCGCCCGACAGCGACGCAGCGGAGCACCGTGCTCGACAGCGCACCACGGTCCCGCACCCAACGACAGAAGAGGAAGATCTGATGGCAGCAACACCGCGGCGCGGCGCCGGAGGCGGCGGCGAACGGCGGGAGCGCCGCGACGACCGGCGCGGGGCCGGGCCGGAGAAGGGCACCGCCTACCTGGAGCGCGTCGTCACCATCAACCGGGTGGCCAAGGTTGTCCAGGGCGGTCGCCGGTTCAGCTTCACCGCGCTGGTAGTTGTCGGCGATGGCAACGGCATGGTGGGTGTCGGCTACGGCAAGGCCAAGGAAGTTCCGGCCGCGATCGCCAAGGGCGTCGAGGCAGCCAAGAAGGCGTTCTTCCGCGTGCCGCGGATCGGCGGCACCATCCCGCACACCGTGCAGGGTGAGAAGTCGGCGGGCGTCGTCCTGCTCAAGCCGGCCAGCCCCGGTACCGGCGTTATCGCCGGCGGCCCGGTGCGGGCGGTGCTGGAGTGTGCCGGCGTTCACGACGTGCTGTCGCGGTCGCTGGGCTCGTCGAACCCCATCAACGTCGTGCACGCCACCGTGGTGGCGCTCAAGAGCCTGAACCGGCCGGAGGAGATCGCGGCCAGGCGTGGCCTGCCGATCGAGCAGGTGGCTCCCGCGGCCATGCTCAGGGCCAGGGCGGCCGCGGCGAATGCGCCCGCGGGTGCGGGCGTCGGCGCGAGCCAGGCCGAGAGCAGCTGAGTCGGAGCGATCAGATGGCAGAGCTGAAGGTAACCCAGATCCGGTCGAAGATCGGCGGGAACTCCGAGCAGCGCAACTCGCTGCGCTCGCTCGGCCTGCATCACATCGGCGATGTGGTCGTCAAGCAGGACCGCCCCGAGATCCGCGGCATGATCAAGGCGGTGCGCCACCTGGTCACCGTCGAGGAGGTCGAATAGACGATGGCTGACAGCGAGAGCAGCGAGGCTGCGGCGGAGGGGCAGTCCCGCGAGCCAGCCGCCGTGGGCGGCCGTGCGGGTCTCAAAATTCATCACCTGCGCCCTGCGCCTGGCGCCCACACACCGCGGACCAGAGTCGGCCGCGGCACCGCCTCGAAGGGCAAGACGGCCGGGCGCGGTACCAAGGGCAGCAAGGCACGGCACAATATCCCGGAGTACTTCGAGGGCGGGCAGATGCCGTTGCACCGGCGGCTGCCCAAGCTCAAGGGCTTCTCGAACGCGGTGTTCAAGACCAGCTACCAGGTCGTCAACCTGGACCGGCTGGCCAGCCTGTACCCCGACGGCGGCGAGGTGTCGCCGGAGAGCCTGGCGGCTCGCGGAGCCATCCGGCCGGGCGAGCTCGTCAAGATCCTCGGCCAGGGCGAGATCAGTGTCGCGCTGCAGGTCAGAGCGCATGCCTTCTCGGCGACGGCGCGTGCGAAGATCACTGCTGCGGGCGGAGCGGTTACCGAGCTGTGAGATGACCGGCTCCCGCGAGGGACCCCAGGGGGCAGTGCCCCTGGGGCAGCGGGCCAGCTTAGCCGCTGGTCCGAGCCTCGCGGGGCCGGTACAGGGCGCGACGGATGGCTGTCGGACTGCAAACAGCACGTTAGACTCTGGCGAGCGACGTCGCACTTGCGCACGGCTCCCCATGCCGCGAAGCCGACGAGCGGCGCTGTCCTGGCACAGGAGCGGCAGATGGTGTTCAACGATCGACCAAAGGGATAGTGCATGCTGACCGCGGCCTTGAGGGCGTTCCGTACGCCTGACCTGCGCAAGAAGCTGCTCTTCAGCGTCTTCATCATCGCCGTCTTCCGGCTCGGCCAGCAGCTGCCCACACCGGGCGTGTCTGAGGCCGCGGTTCGTGCGTGTAACTCCGCGGCGTCGGGGACCAGCCTGTTCCAGCTGCTGAACCTCTTCAGCGGCAATGGCATCTCGAGGCTGACAGTCTTCGCGCTGGGCATCATGCCGTACATCACGGCCAGCATCATCCTGCAGCTGCTCGCCGTGGTGATCCCGCGGCTGGAGACGCTGCGCAAGGAGGGCCAGACCGGCCAGGCGAGGATCACCCAGTACACCCGCTACCTGACGGTGGGGCTGGCGATCCTGCAGTCGACCGGCATCATCGCCCTGGCCAGGGCCAAGGAGCTGGTCCCGAACTGCACGGCGACCCTGATCCCGAACCCGTCGATCTTCACCATCGCGACGATGGTCATCATCATGACGTCCGGCACTGCGGTGATCATGTGGCTCGGTGAGCTGATCACCGACAAAGGTGTCGGCAACGGCATGTCAGTCATGATCTTCACCCAGATCATCGCCGTGGTGCCCGGCCAGCTGCAGCTGATCTACGAGAACAAGCCCAAGTTCGTCTTCGCGCTCGTGCTGCTCATGGCGGTAGCGATCATCGCGTTCGTGGCGCTGATGGAGCAGGCGCAGCGCCGGATCCCGATCCAGTACGCCAAGCGGATGGTCGGCCGCAAGATGTACGGCGGCACGTCGACCTACATCCCACTCAAGATCAACCAGGCGGGCGTGATCCCGGTCATCTTCGCTTCGTCGCTGCTGTACATCCCGCAGCTGGCGGCGCAGCTCTTCGGGCACGACGCCACGACCGGGTGGGCGGCCTGGATCGACAATAACCTGGTCTTCAGTGACCACCCGGCGTACGCGGCGTCGTACTTCTTGCTGATCATCTTCTTTACCTACTTCTACGTGTCGATCACGTTCCCGCCGGACGAGGTGGCCGACAACATGAAGAAGGGCGGCGGGTTCATCCCCGGCATCAGACCGGGCGGCCCCACGGCGGGCTATCTCAGCCACGTGGTCAGCAGGCTGACGGCGGCTGGCTCGCTGTACCTGGCGCTCGTCGCGCTCATCCCCGTCATTGCCATCGGCCTGCTCGACGCCACCGCTCAGTTCCCGCTCGGCGGCACGAGCATCCTGATCATGGTGGGTGTCGGACTCGACACGGTGAAGCAGATCGAGAGTCAGCTACAGCAGCGCAACTATGAGGGCTTCCTGCGGTAGTGCGAGTCGTCCTCGTCGGGCCCCCCGGTGCGGGCAAGGGGACACAGGCCCAGTTCATCTCCTCGCACCTGTCGATCCCGAAGATCTCGACAGGCGACATCTTCCGCTACAACGTCAGCAACGGAACCGAACTCGGCCGGCAGGCCCAGGCCTACATGGAGCGCGGTGACCTCGTTCCGGACGAGCTCACCATCGCCATGGTGGAGGCCCGGCTCGCCGAGGACGATGCGCAGAGCGGCTTCCTGCTTGACGGGTTCCCGCGCACCGTGCCGCAGGCCGAGACGCTGCGCAAGCTGCTGGCGAACTGGGACACCAAGCTGGACGTCGTGCTGGAGCTCGTCGTCGAGGACGATGAGGTGGTCCGGCGGCTGTCCGGCCGCCGGACGTGTCGGCTCTGCGGCCGCATCTGGCACGTCCTGTTCGAGCCGCCGGAGCGCTCCGGCCGGTGCGACGACTGCGGGGGCGAGCTCTTTCAGCGCGACGACGACCGGGAGGCGACGATTAGGCACCGGCTGGACGTCTATGCAAAGCAGACGCAGCCGCTGATCGCCTTCTACGCCGACGACGGCATCCTCCTCGGCATCGACGCTACCGGTCCGGTCGAGGAGATCACCGAACGCGCCATGGCCGCACTGCGCAGGTTTATGACCTAGGGCAGCCCCTTGTTCCCGCGCGGTAGGTTGAAGGCATCGCAGGGAGGCGCTATGCGGCTAAGCCGGGACGAGCCCATCCGGGTGTCCGGTTCTCTCTGGCTGGCCGCCGGGCCCGAGGTTGGCGTCCGCGCGGAGGTGCGATATGGCGTATGACCCCAGCATCCGGGCATCCGACGCAGACCGGGACAGGGCTGCCGCGCTGCTGCGTGAGCACCACGCGGCTGGGCGGCTGACGCCGGACGAGTTCAGCGACCGGCTCGACCGCGCGTTTGCCGCCAAGACCGTTGGGGACATCGAAAGCCTGCTGCGTGACCTGCCCGGCATCGACCTGTACCGGCTGCCGGACGCGCAGCTCACCCGCCAGCCCCGGCAGTCCCAGCCGCGGCGGCACAAGGACGCGTGGCGGGCGGCGTGGGGCAGCTGGCTTAGCTGCACACTGCTTTTCTTCGTCATCTGGGCCCTAGCCGGCCATGGCTACCCGTGGCCGCTGTGGATCGTCGGTCCGTGGGGCGCAATCCTGGTCGGCAGATGGGTGACCGGCTCGCACCCGCAGGGTCGGCGGCGGGTCCAGGGGTCGACGGGCCAGGATCCGGGCCAGCTCCCGCGGGGGGATGAGGACCTGCCCGGTCGGCCTGGCAGGTGACCGGCGGAATACCCGGGTGGGGTTAGCTGTTGA
>JASHSZ010000536.1 GCA_030040815.1 Streptosporangiaceae bacterium | reverse complement strand
GCAGCGGGCGAGCTGACCAGCGGCCAGGAGCACGAGCAACTCCGCACCGTCGAGGAGCAGCTGGACCAGTGCTGGGACCTGCTGCGGCAGCGCCGGGCCCGCCGCGAGTTCGGCGAGGACCCAAGCGGCTCGGCGACCCGGCCCGCGAACGAGGTAGAGGATTACCTCCAGTAGCCGACGAGGCAGGCCGCGCCGTCGGGCGGCCCGGACGGGGAGCGCAGTATGCGCATCGCGAGGTTCGCCATTGGCGACGAGGTCAGGTACGGCATAGTCGACGCCGACGCGGCTGGCGCCGCCGAGAGCCGCAACGGCACGGGGGGCAGCGCAGGCGGCCTGACCGTAGCGGAGATGTCTGGTCACCCGTTCGGCCCGGCGGCTGAAATCGCGCTGACCGGTGCCCGCTACCCCGTCGCCGACGTGCGGCTGCTGGCGCCGGTACTACCCAGCAAGATCGTGGCCATCGGCCGGAACTATCTCGAGCACGCCAGGGAGCTGGGCAACGAGCCGCCTGCCGAGCCGCTGATCTTCCTCAAGCCGTCCACGGCCGTGATCGGCCCGGCCGACGCGATCGTCCGACCCGACCGGCTGTCGCAGCGGGTCGACTTCGAGGGCGCCCTGGCCATCGTGTTCGGCCGCCTGTGCAAAGACGTGCCCCGCAGCAGGGTTGCGGAGGTGATCTTCGGCTACACCTGCGCCAACGACGTCACGGCCCGTGATCTTCAAGCCAGCGACGGTCAGTGGACGCGGGCGAAGGGGTTCGACACGTTCTGCCCGCTCGGACCGTGGATCGAGACCGAGCTCAACGCCGCCGACGTGCGCCTCACAACCAGCGTGAACGACCAGGTCAAGCAGGACTCGCGCACGTCACTGCTGATCCATGACATCGCCACCCTGGTCGGCTATGTGACCGCGGTCATGACCATCCTGCCGGGCGACGTGCTGCTGACCGGCACGCCGGCGGGTATCGGCCCGCTGATGGCCGGCGACAGCGTCTCGGTGTCGATCGAAGGCATCGGCACGCTCACCAACCGAGTCGTGGACAGCGGCTGAGAGACGTTGCGGGCCGTTGGCTCGGAGCGCCCCGGTTCGGCTACACTGCTCAGGCCGGACCGCACCGCCGCGCGGCTTTGCCGGAACTGGTGCGCTCCGATGGGGTATGGGGTAATTGGCAGCCCGACGGGTTCTGGCCCCGTTAGTCTAGGTTCGAGTCCTGGTACCCCAGCCATCCGGCCGCTGGCCGGACTCCTACCGTCAGCGCCTGCCGCGGCCAAGCTCCATGCCGGTGAGCCGGGATCAGCAGGACCACGACGGCGCCGATGATCGATCCGATGATGCCGACGCTCTGGAAGTGGCTCGTCTCGATCGGGTGGTACCCCACGAGTTCTCAGAGGAAGCCGCCGACGAACGAGCCGACGATGCCGAGCAGCGTCATGGCGATGAATCCCATGCTGTCGCGGCCAAGCACGAGCAGTCGCGCGATCGCTCCAACGACGAAACCGATGACGATCAGAATGATGATGAATGCGAGCATGCCCGCCAACTACCACGGAACGGCTCGTTATGCATGCCGCGCCTCGCCGGCCGACGGTCGGGGCCGGGCCGTGCGCGCGATCGACAGCCGCTGGTTTGGCGCTGAAGGTGGCCGTGCGCTAACCTGACGCGGCAGTCGCAAGCCTGGCCCCGTCGTCTAGCGGCCCAGGACGCCGCCCTCTCAAGGCGGTAGCGCCGGTTCAAATCCGGTCGGGGCTACAACGTATTACCGCAGGTCAGAGCGTCTTTTGCCAAACAGCGGCGTCGCCTGGGGCACGTCGAGGGTGCACAGGCAGAACGGATGACCAGCCGGGTCGGCAGACACGCGGAAGTGGTCGTTCGGCACGAACTCCAGCTTGCTCGCTCAGTCCTCTCCGCGGGCGGCTCGGCGGGCACGTCCTCGATGGCGGTCTGGGCTGGCCTGAGGTCGGCGCGACCTGACCGGGGTCTGTTGCGCGGCCGGCGGCGTGGGACGGGCGGCCTAGTGGGCCCAGAGCTCGTTCCCTTCCTAGGTGGGACGCCGAAGCCGGGCGGCGTCCAGCGGGGGCGCCGGCAGCGGATCGCCCTGGTATCCGCCAACCGGGCCGAACTCTCCAGCCCGCCACGCCGCGGTCGCGGTGGCAATCTCCGCCGGCGTGCGCGCCACGAAGTTCCACCACATCAGCAGCGGCTCGCCGAGCGGTACGCCGCCGAGCAGCATCAGCGTGGCATCGGCCGGCGCGCAGAGCACCGCCTCGGGTCGGCCTTGCGGCAGATACAGCAGCTGGCCGACCGTCAGTTCGACGTCGTTGACGCTAACCCGCCCGGCGGCGACGAACGCCACGTGCTCGAAGTCAGGCCGCAGCGGCAGCAGGCAGCTGGCGGGTCGGCCCGCGGCCGTGACCTCGGCGCCGACGATGGGGGAGAACGTGGTCGCCGGCGAGCCAGCGCCGGCGAGTTCGCCGACGAGGACCGTGATGGCGAAGCCGCCCAGATGGCTCTGCGGCAGCTGCGTGTGGTGCTCGAACGCGGGCTCAGCCTGGCGGCTGACGTCCGGGAGTGCAACCCAGAGCTGCACGCCGTGCAGCAGCGGACCGTGGTGCCGCGGCGACTCCTCGGCGTGCGCGATGCCACGACCCGCGGTCATGAGGTTGAGCTGTCCGGGCCTTATCAGCTGTTCACTGCCGAGGCTGTCGCGGTGCAGCACGTTGCCCGCAAGGAGCCAGGTGACCGTCTGCAGACCGATGTGCGGATGCGGTGGCACGTTCATCCCGGTCACGCCGTCGACATCCAGGGGGCCGTAGTGGTCGACGAAGCACCACGCGCCGACGCTGCGGCGCAGCCGCAGCGGGAGCAGCCGGCGGACCGTCATCGAGCCCACGCGGGCGTCGCGGGCTTCGGTCAATTCGAGGTCATGAGGTTCGGGAACGGGGTTACTGGCGACCTCGGGGTTTGCCTCGACGGTGCTCACGCGGTGCTCCCTTCGGCCCGGCTCGTGCGATCCGAGTCTGCCAGTGCGCGGCCGTTTCGGTAGCGGCGGTGTGGCCCGGACCGGCCGAGGGAAGATCCACAGCCGGTGCCGGGCAGTTTTGTATTGCCCTGGGGTATCTCGGGATGATCCGGTGCGGATGACGGCGTTATGCAGGTTACTGCGGAAGCGATGGCCGGTGTGGCCGGCCGGACCTGACCCGCACGCCCCAGATGGGCGTGCTCGTGATCTTCGATGCGCCGGGCCGCAGCCGGGTGATCAGTCCCGAGGAAGAGGATGTCCGCACACACGTCGGCTCATCCGGGATACCGCAGCCACCAGGGTCGACCGAGGGAACCGCATTGTCTTCTGCGACACATCTCCGTACGCGGACCATGGCCGTGGGAGGCGCCGTCGTCCTCCTGCTGGTCGCCGGAATCTGGACCGCACTCGCCAACACCAGTGCGGGGGCTGTCCCGCGCTCCGGCCGTGCCCACTCGACGGCCCGGCTCGACGAACTGCTCGCGCAGCTCGGCTACCTGCCGCTGACCTGGACGCCGTCAGCCGGGCAGACGGTACCGGCCGACAACGACACGGCCGGCCAGCTGGCCGCGGCCTACGATGCGCCGCGGGGCCAGTTCACCTGGAAGTCCGGCTACCCGAGCGAACTGCGGCGCTTCTGGCGGGACGGCACAACCGACGGCCTGATCCTCCAGGGCGCGGTCATGGCGTTCGAGCAGCAGCACGGCCTGAAGATCGACGGCATCGCCGGGCCCAAGGTCTGGGATGCCCTGCTCACGGCGGTCGCCGCTCATGACGTGGACAAGAACGGCTATACCTACGCGATCGCCAGCGAGGGTGACCCGGAGACGCTGACGATCTGGCATAACGGCCAGCAGGTTCTGGAGACGGACGCCGACACCGGCATCCCGGCCTCGCCGACGACGATCGGCACGTCGCCGGTCTACCTGAAGCACTACTACCAGGACATGAAGGGGACGAATCCAAACGGAACCCCGTACTCCAGCCCGGTGTACTACATCTCCTACTTCCGCGGAAACCTGGCCGTGCACTGGTACCCGCGGGCGTCGTATGGTTTCCCGCAGAGCCTGGGCTGCGTCGAGCTGCCCTGGAGCGCGGCCAAGACCGCCTGGCAGTACCTGTCCTATGGCACCCTCGTGACGGTGCAGCCTGGCTCCCAGACACCCAGCACGAGCCCGGTCGACCCGACCACCTAGGGCTCCGCGGGTGTCGGGTGATCCTGGGCACGTCCGTCTTCGCGAGACTGGACATCATGTGGCGTGATGGGGAGGACAAACGCCGCACCGGGCGGGCCGAGCCCCTGCGTCGGCCCGCCCGAGGCCGGGATTTGTCATTGCTCCGGTCCCCTTCGCGCACAAATCAGTGCCTGCCTGATCGTGCGGCTAGGGTCCGCGCGTACTCAAGGGAAGCCCTCCCCACCCGGGGAGTACTCCCCACGACGAGGGCCCGAACGTCATACTGTGCGTGAAGCGCCTGCTTGGGGATGGGTTCGGAATGCTGCTGATCGTGATGTACGAGACCGGCACGTGGCGCGCGAAGCCCGCGCAGCGGCTCACGTTTGGACGCGCCCCGACGTGTGACGTGGTGCTGCCCAACGAGGACCGGGGCGTGTCACGGAACGCCGGCAGTCTGGACTGGCGGCACGGCGCCTGGTGGCTGACTAACTGCAGCGCGTCGTCGATGCTCTACCTGACCGGCGACCGAGGATTCCGGGCCGACATCCCGCCCGGCATGGGGTTGCCGCTGCAGCAGTGGCACGCGAAGGTGCGGCTCGACGGCGTTCTCGACAGCTACACGCTGCGCATGCGGCTGCCCGATCTGGACGAGGCCGACGAGGACGAGGGCGGGGCGGCCCGTGAGGTCGTGCCGGAGCGCCAGGTCACCAGCACAAAGCTGCGCGCCCCGCTCAGTGACGCGGACAGGCTCGTCTTGGCGGCCCGCTTCGAGGACTACCTGACGTGGAAGCACTCGGGAGTCGCTGTGCCGCGCAGCGCCAGAGATGCGGCCGCCCGCATCGGCTGGGACGCGCACGCCGTATCGAAGCGATGCGAAAACATCCGCAATCGGTACCTCCGCATCGGCGTACCCGGCCTGCGCGGCCCGCGCGCGCTCGAGGAACTCGCCGCGCTGCTGATCTCCACCGGCGAGCTGACCACAGACGACCTGCGTCGGCTGCCGCCCACGGCGGCTAGGCGGGCCCCGGCCACGGCAGCGCC
>JASHSZ010000535.1 GCA_030040815.1 Streptosporangiaceae bacterium | reverse complement strand
TGCAGTTCAAGGCAGGGTCTCCGGGTTGTGCGTAATATGCAGCAACCGGCCGTTATTGGTTCGTACTGGGTCGGCGAGCAACGAGAGAAGCCACCGGTGACCAACGGGGTGCAGCAGGCTACTCAGCGTCAGACTCGAGACAGGCTCTCGTGGTCGTCCCGGTACGAGCGGCCCCTTTTTGCCGGCCTGATGCTCATCGTGGTGCTGGCAGGCGTCCGGGCGGCGCGGCCAGCGGAAAGCGGCACCGGGCCATGGCACGGACACGTCCTGGCGGTCGTCGTGGGCTTCGAGTTCGTGCTGGCCGCGCTCCTTGTCGCACTGTGGGTCATCGCCCGGCGCCGCCCGACGCCCGGCTACCCGGCTGGCGCGCTACGAGCGGGTCTGCGCCGGGTCATTCCGATCGGCATGGTGACGGTCGCGGTACTGGCCGTGGTCAGCCTCTTGCGGCCTCGCCCGGCCCGCCGCAAGAGCACCACGGTGCCCCCTCGCGCGCCGAAGCCATCGACGTCGCGAGGCCTTAAAAGCGCCGCAGCGCAGAACGCCGACGTGGTGACCTACTTCCTCTACGCGCTGCTGGCACTGCTGTTGCTCGCGGCCATCGTGGCCTGCGTCCTTATCCTGTTGCGACGCCTACCGGTCGGGTCAGCCGGGGATGTGCTCGTGCCCGACGATGACGACGCGAGCATGCGCGAAGCAATCGAGTCAGGACGGCGGGCGCTGCGGGCGTTCGACGACGCGCAAGCGGCGATCATCGCCTGCTATGTCGCGATGGAGGCGAGCCTGGCCACCGCGGGCACGGCCCGCGAAGCCGCCGAGACGCCTGATGAACTTCTCGCGCGGGCCGTCGGTTCCGGGCTCCTGCATGGCAGCGCGGCCGGGCGGCTGACCGCGCTGTTCTATGAGGCCAGGTACTCATCGCATCCGCTGCCAGCGAGCGCCAGGGACGAGGCGGTCCGGGCACTGGACGCTATCTCGACCGAACTGGCGCGCTGGGATAAGGACAGTCGGCTGTCCGCTACCTCCGCCCACGGAGGGGACCATGACGGGTAGGCCGGCTGACCGGCAGGGCAACCATCCGGCGGGGACCGCGGACGGCTGGCGCGGATGTGTGCCCGAGCTCACGGTCACCGCGGTTCTGATCGTGGCAGCCAGCGCAGCGGTGTACGGCTACGCCGGGGCCGGTGCCGCCGTTATCACGCTCATCGTGTGGGCGGTGGTGCTGCTCGTCTTGCTGCGCTGGCTCATGGCCGCCGCGGCCACCCCGGTGCTCCAGCAGCAGGACACATGGCGGGCCAGTGGCCGCACCAGCTTCACGGGTTTCTGGCGAAAGCACAGCATCCTTGCCAACGCCACGGCCAGCATGATGAGCTACGACGCCGAGCTGCGTCCGACTCTGCAGCACCTGCTCGCGGCGCGGCTCGCCGAACGGCACGACGTCAATCTCTACCAGGATCCATCCGCTGCCCGGCGCCTGCTATCCGGGGCCGGGCCCGGCACCATGCGCAGCGGGCGCGCCGACGAGCTGTGGTACTGGCTCGATCCAACCCGCCCGGCTGAGACGAGGCGGCAAGCACGCGGCATCCCGCCGCGAACGCTGGCCGCCATCATCGATCGACTGGAGCGACTGTGACCGAACCGAACCTGACCCCTGGCCAGGCGACCGAGCGCTGCGCCGCGGTGCTCGATGAGATCGAGCGCGCGGTCGTCGGACACCGGCGCAGCCTGGAACTGGTCCTGATGGGCATCCTGTCCGGCGGACATGTGCTGCTCGAGGACCTGCCTGGTCTCGGCAAGACGCTCATTGCACGGTCCTTCGCCACGGCTCTCGGCCTGGAGTTCACCAGAATCCAGTTCACGCCCGATCTGCTGCCGTCCGACGTCGTCGGGGCGCCGCTCTACGATCAGCGGACCGCAGAGATGGTGTTCCGGCCAGGCCCGGTCTTCACCCAGCTCCTGCTCGCAGACGAAATCAACCGGACGCCGCCGAAGACGCAGGCGGCGCTGCTGGAGGCGATGGGCGAGGGCCAGGTCAGCATGGACGGCGTGACGCGTCGGCTTCCGCAGCCGTTCGTCGTGCTGGCAACCGACAATCCGATCGAGTACGAGGGCACCTACGAGCTACCCGAAGCGCAGCTCGACAGGTTCCTCATGCGGTTGCGGCTTGGCTACCTCACCAGTGACGACGAGGTGACCATGCTGCAGCGACGGATCGACAGACGGCAGGAGGCTGCTCAGCTTCACTCGGTCACGAGTGCGGCCGAGGTCATCAGCATGCGCGAGTCGCTCGAGCAGGTTGAGATCGCACCCGACCTCCTGGACTACGTGGTCGCGATCGTGCGGGCGACGCGCGCGCACGCACAGATCCAGGTTGGCGCCAGCCCGCGCGGCGGCCTGGCTCTGACGCAGCTGGCCAGGGCTCAGGCGCTGTTGCACGGGCGCGACTTCGTCATCCCCGACGACATCAAGAGCATCGCGGTGCCAGCGCTCGCGCACCGGATCACGCTGCGCCCCGAGCTGTGGGTGCGCCAGGTGAAGTCGGATGACGTCGTCGCAGACCTCCTCAAGGGCGTTCCGACGCCGCAGACCGATCCGGCGCGAAGCGTTGCCTGATCCGCACGCGCAGCCCAGGCTCCGCCGCCTCACTGTCCGCTGGGGCCTGTCCGCACACGCCCGCAGGTTGCTGACCCTCGCCCTGGCAGGGCTGGTGCTCGCCGTCGCCACCGGCCGACCGGAGTTCGCCGGCCTCGCCGCCCCCGCTGTGCTAATGCTGGCGACGATTCGAGGGAACGGCCCTGCCCAACTCGGTGTCCGGGTCTCGCTCGCCGCCTCGACCCTCACCGAGGGCACCGAGTCCGCGGTGATCGTCGATATCGCGATCCCCGGTGAGTTTGAGGCCGATCTCAGGATCCAGCCAGGGGACGGCATCGCCGCCGGGCCGCCGGTGACGGTGCGACGAAGCGAATCAGCGTCGCGCACCGGCCGCTACGCGGCAGCGGGCCAGGGCGGCGCGGATGCGAATGAGGCGACGCACGTCGGCGACCGCCGACTGCCGTCGGCGCGCCTGCCGTTCACGACGCAGCGCTGGGGGAGTCGTCAGGTCGGCGTTCTCCTGGTCACGCTGCGCGATCCGTACCGGCTGACCGAGGGCGAAGTCGCGGTGGCGCTGCCTCGGGTCGACTGCAACCCGCTGCCTGCGCAGCTTGCCAGCAGCGTGGTGTTGAGCAGGCTGCCTACCCGGCTGGGCGAGCACGCAGCCAGGGCAGCCGGGGAGGGGTCTGAGTTCGCTGGCGTCCGCGAGTTCGTGCCCGGAGACAGGCAGCGGCGGATCAACTGGCCCGCGACGACCAGACGCGGAACGCTGCATCTCAGCACCTTCGCCGCCGAGCGGACCCAGAACACCGTTGTCATCGCGGATGCGACGGCTGAGGTGGGCGAGCCGGGCTCGACCTCGCTTGACTTGGTGCTGCGGGGCGCCGCCGGAGCGATAACCCGCTACCTCGCGGCGCGAGATCGCGTCGGCCTGATCGTCTTCGGTACCCGCCTGTCCTGGATTGGCCCCGGCCAGGGCCAGCGGCACTTCCATCGGCTGATCGACCTGCTGGTGTCCAGCCCGTTCGGCTGGGAGCCCGCTGCGGCCCTGACCCGGCTGCCGCGGGCAGCGCTGCCACCCGGTGCGCTGATCATCGTCTTCAGCCCGCTGCTCGATACCCGCCTCATCGAAGCGGTGCGTGACCTGCGCGAGCGCGGATTTAGCGTACTCGTCGTCGACGTGCTGAACGCCAAGCCGCAGCCTTCGCGGAACACGCTCTCTGCACTGGCCAGCAGGATGTGGCGGCTCGAGCAGGAGGCGATCCGGTTCTCGCTGACGCAGATCGGTGTGCCAATCGTGCACTGGGACGGGACGACAGGCCTGGACGAGCCGCTGGCACCGTACACCCGGCGGGTGATGGTGGTGCGCCGATGAGTCTTACCACGCGGCAGCCGGCGCGCGGCTCCGCGCGGGTGCGCGCAATGATCCTGATCGGCCTGCTCACCGCTGCGCTGATCAGCTGGGCCGCTCTTCCTGGCCGCCCAGGCCCGGGCCCGCGGATCGCGCTGATCTGCGCGGCCGTGGCCGGGCTGGCCAGCCTCGCCCAGCTCGCCCTGGCCGGCATCCCGCTGGCGGTCGACCCGGTCAGCTCACTTCCGGAGCGGACCCTCGCGCGTCTCGGCCTCAGCCTCCGGGCGGTCCCGTGGGCTGAGGTCACGATCGTCGCGGTGCTCGCGCTGGAGGTCCAGCATCCGGCTCGGGCGTGGCACACCGGCCTGCTCGGTGTGGCGCTATTCGGCTACCTGTTTGCCGTACACCTCGCCGAGACCGGGGCACCGGCCCGGGTGCTGAGGCCGCAGCTGCCGCTGCTGGCCGCCGGACTTGGCCTGCTCGCCCTCGCGGTCGGCGCTGCGGCCGTGCCGACGCTGCCGTCCGGATCGACGTCAGCCGTCGTCCGGGTCGTCGCGGCCGCCGCAGCGGTCGTGGCTGGCGCGCTCGTGGTTCCGGTCTGGCTGGGCGGGCGGCGCTGGCCCTAACGGCCGATCGGGAACCCACCACCGTTGGCGAACATCGCCGCAACGCTAGCAGCGGCGAAGATGAGAATGAAAAACGCAGCGAGCACGACGACGACGACTTTGATGAGGAGCCAGGCGGCAGCCTGGGCGACGCTCAGCGCTGACTTGATCCGCGCTGCGGCGCTGACGTCGCTGCCAGCCGCGGATGCATAGCCGTCCGACCACTGCCCATCCGGCCCAAAGCTAACTTGCCTGATGGGAGCCAGCTCGTTCCGCGAACGGGCGTAGCCACCGAGCCAGCGCTTACCCACGTTGTGATGCTATGCCGGGCTGCTTTGCCGAGGAAGAGATCGCCACGTCTGCGGCGAGGCCTGGTCGGCCCGAAACAAAGGTTTAACACCTAACGCGGGCTATCTGCGGCCGGCGTAACGGCGAGGAAACGTGGCCGAAACGAGCGCATGGGACACATGAAACGTACCTGACAACCGAAGCGGTCGGCTGGGACCGTGCTGGTCGCCGACGCCTGGCTTCCCGGCAGCCCTTCGCTTCAGCCTCTGGAGGCGAAGAGAGTGGATCCCTACGCGAGCTGGCTTGTCTCGGGTGATAACGCCTGGCAGATGACGGCAGCAACGCTCGTCGGTCTGATGAGCATCCCAGCGCTGGCAGTGCTGTACGGCGGCATCGTGCAGCGCAAATGGGCCGTCAACACCATGATGATGGTGTTCAGCGCGTTCTGCCTGACGCTCATTGTCTGGGTGTTGTGGGCATTCAAGATGGGCTTCGGCGACTCCTGGATCTCGACCTACGTCGGCAAGCCGTCCACGATCCTGGGCGCGGCCGGAGAGCAGGCGCAGGCGGTCATCCCGCTGCTCAAGGGGCTGATGCCGAACTTCAGGTTCCCTGAGGGCTCGCTCGCCTACTTCCAGTTCGTATTTGCCGCGATCACGCCGATTCTGTTCATCGGCAGCGTGGTCGGCCGGATCAAGTTCAAGGTCTGGGTGATCTTCGTCCCACTGTGGATCACGTTCGCGTACGCCGTGAACGCGTTCCTGCTGTGGGGCGGCGGCTTCTGGGCGCAGAAGGGCGCGCTGGACTTCTCCGGCGGCTACGTCATCCACCTGGCCGCCGGTGTCTCCGGTTTCGTCGCGGCGG
>JASHSZ010000534.1 GCA_030040815.1 Streptosporangiaceae bacterium | reverse complement strand
TCGAGCAGCAGCACCGGGTCGCCCTGTTCCCCGTCATGGCGCAGCAGTTGATAGGAGGCCAGCCGCAGCGCGAGCGCGAGCGACCAGCACTCGCCGTGACTGGCGTAACCGCGCGACGGCAAGCCGCCTATGCGCAACTCCAGTTCGTCCCGGTGCGGTCCCACGAGACAGACGCCGCGCTCGATTTCGACCCGCCGTCGGGCCGCGAGGGCATCGCGGAGCGTCAGCGCGACCTTCTCCTGATCGGGCTCGGCTTCCCCGGCGGACGGCAGGCCGACCGGGCCGCCACCCTCGCGATTGTCTAGGCCCTCGCGGGCGCCGACACCGGCATCCGCGGCCATCCGGTACCGCGCGCCAGTGTCGCGCTCGGCACCAGAAACCGCGCTGTAGCAGTCAGCGAGCAGCGGCCGGAGAGCGGCCACCAGACGCAGTCGCCCGACGGTCAGTGCCGCACCCGTCGACACCAGGTGGTCATCCCACACCTCGAGCGCGCCGGGCGGCACGGCACCGCGGGCCTTCGCCGACCTCAGCAGCGCAGTCCGCTGGCGTAGCACCCGCTCGTAGTCGGCCCGCACGCCGGCATACCGCGGCCGCATCGACACGAGCAGGTCGTCTAGGTACCTGCGCCGCTGGTCGGGGTCGCCCTTGACGATGGCGATGTCTTCAGGGGCGAACAGCACGCAGCGCACGATGCCGAGTGCCTCGCGCGGCCGCGCGGGGGCCCGGTTCAGCCGTAGGCGGTTCGCCCGGCCGGGGTTGATCTCCACCTCGAGAAGGCTGTCCCGGCTGGCCGCCGACACGACGCCGCGCACGATGGCCCGCGCCGCGCCTTGCCGGATGAGCGGGGCGTCGGTAGCGACCCGGTGGCTGCCGAATGTCGCGAGATAGGCCGCAGCCTCAACGAAATTAGTCTTGCCCTGCCCGTTCGAGCCAATGATCGTAGTGACGCCAGGACCCAGCGTCACTTCGGCCGCCGCATAGTTGCGGTAGTCGGTCAGCGACAGCCTGGAGAGGTACACAGCCGGACCCTAACTCCATGACCGGAGGCTTTTACCCGCCAGCACGTCTCAAAGTCGCCACGATCCCTTCAGTCCCGGCGCTAGCCGAGCCGGATCGGCATCAGTAGGTACCGGAACTCCTGGCTGCCATCAGGACCAGGCTTGCCGGTGAGCAGGGCCGGCTTCCCCGGCTCGGTGAACGAGATCCGTACCGTGTCAGAGTCCACCGCACTCAGCCCGTCAAGCAGGTACTGCGGGTTGAACGCGATGGACAGGTCGTCGCCACTGTAGTCCGCCTCGACGACCTCCTCGGCCTGGGCCTCATCCCCGGTGCCTGCTTCGAGCACGAGCTGGCCGGAGCTGAACGCAAGCCGCACCGGTGTATTGCGCTCCGCAACCAGCGCGACCCTGCGAACCGACTCAGCTAGCACGCTCACCGGCAGCTCGGCGGCGGCGCTCACGGTCTTGGGCAGCAGCGACTGGTGCCGCGGGAACTCCCCAGACAGCAGCCGCGTCGTCGTCCGCCTACCGGAGCCCTCGAACCCGATCATGCCGTCCCCGGTGCCGACCGGGCCGCCCAGCCCGCCGACTCCGCCTCTCCCGCCGTCTGGTCCCGGCAGGGCGAGTGCGATCGACACCTGGGCGCTGCTGGTCAGCGAGCGCGCGGTGTCCACCAGCGCTCTGGCGGGCACCAGCACCGCCGCGCTCAGGTCTGGCCGGGCAGGCGTCCACCGCAGCTCTCGCACCGCGAGCCGATACCGGTCCGTGGACACCATCGTGAGAGTGTCGCCCTCGATCTCGATCCGCACGCCGGTGAGCGCCGGTAGCGTGTCGTCCCGGCCTGCGGCCGTCGCGGCCTGCGCCACCGCTGTCGCGAACGCGTCGCTCCCGACGGTGCCGGCCGCCGGCGGCATCTCCGGCAGCGCGGGGTACTCGTCTTCCGGCATGGTCAGCAGCGTGAACGTGGCGCTTCCGCAGGTCATGATCGCCCGGCCAGCCTCGGCCGTGATATGCACCGGCTTGGCGGGCAAGCTTCGGCTGATCTCGGCGAGCAGCCGACCCGAGACGAGCGCACTGCCGGGCTGCTCGGTCGTGACGGGCACGCTGGCCTGCGCCGATACGTCGTAATCAAAGCTGGACAGGACCAGCTGATCGGCTGCCTGCATGCGAATGCCGGCGAGCACGGGCACCGTCGGGCGGGCAGGCAGGGCACGCGCAGTCCAGGCGACGGCCTCGGCGAGCACGTCACGCTCCAGGACGATCTTCACCTGTCGCCCTCCTTTGGGGTTGATATCTCTTGCTAGTAAGACCAGTAGTCGTCATAGGAACGGTGCATCCCGGGGATAACCTCGGTTCGCCCAGGCAGCGGCTCGATCCGCCGTGCACAGCAGATGTGGGCGGCTGGGCGGCGACGAGCCGCAGGCTGTGACTGACGGGCGAACACCAGACCGCAACCACGCCGTTACTCTCCGGTCGGCTCAGGTTTTCCTCCGCAACTCGCAGGCTCGTCCACAGGTTCGTCCACAGGCTGTGTGCGTGCAATGCGTGGGGCGCGAAGTTTGCGTCTCGGCAGAGGTACATCGCGTCACCCGGACAGCGCTTGCTGCTTGATCCGGTTAGTGAGCTCGGTCACCTGATTGTAGATCGCCCGGCGCTCCGCCATCAGCGAGCGGATCTTCCGCTCAGCGTGCATGACGGTGGTGTGGTCCCGGCCGCCGAACTGCTGGCCGATCTTGGGCAGCGACATGTCGGTGAGCTCGCGGCACAGGTACATCGCGATCTGCCGGGCAGTGACGAGGACCCTCGACCGGGAGCTGCCGCACAGGTCGTCGATGGACAACCCAAAGTAAGAGGCGGTCTGGCCCATTATCGTGGCGGCGTTGATGTCCGGCCCGTGCGTCTCGACGATGAGATCCTTGAGCACGAACTCGGCCAGCTGGATATCGACCGACTGGCGGTTCAGGCTGGCAAAGGCGGTCACCCGGATAAGGGCTCCCTCGAGCTCGCGGATGTTCGTGGAGATCCGGGACGCGATGTACTCGAGCGTCTCCGCTGGGGCGTTGAGCCGGTCCTGATCGGCCTTCTTGCGCAGGATGGCGATCCGGGTTTCCAGCTCGGGCGGCTGGACGTCGGTCTGCAGACCCCACTCGAACCGGCTCCGCAGCCGGTCCTCGAGCGTGACCAGCCGCTTGGGCGCGCGGTCCGAGGAGATCACGATCTGCTTGCTGGCGTTGTGCAGCGTATTGAAGGTGTGGAAAAACTCTTCCTGGGTGCCTTCCTTGTTCTCCAGGAACTGGATGTCGTCAACGAGCAGCACGTCGACGTCCCGGTACCGGCGGCGGAACCCGTCCTGCTTGCCATCCCTGATCATGTTGATGAAGTCGTTGGTGAACTCCTCCGAGCTCACGTACCTGACTTTCAGCCCGGAGTCCAGGACCTGCGCGTAGTGGCCGATCGCGTGCAGCAGGTGCGTCTTGCCGAGCCCTGAGTCACCGTAGATGAACAACGGGTTGTAGGCCTTCGCGGGCGCCTCGGCGACGGCGACCGCGGCCGCGTGCGCGAACCTGTTGCTGGACCCGATAACGAATGTCTCGAACGTGTACTTCGGATTCAGTCTGGCCTGGCCCGGCCGTGGCAGCTGGCCAGCTGGCCCGGAGGCGCCTCCCGAGCCGGCCAGCCGGGCGACTGGCACTCCATTGCCACTGGGCGCTGCGGGGACACGGGCGGGACCGACAGGCCCGAGGCTTGCAAAGTGGCCAGGTTCGTCGGACAGAGCGGGAGGGAACGGGCCGACTGGTGGCTGGGGGCCCGCGGCGGCGTGCTGCGCGGCGAGGTCAACGGGGCCCGATCGGTCATACGCCTGGCCGCCAGCCGCGCCGCCGTATATACCGGGCACGACGTCGGGCCGGATCGCCGGGAGGGGGCCGGTGATGTCGTCGTCGGGACTGAGCGCCCCGTCCCGGCGGTGGTCTGGCTGGGCGAGACTGGCCGTGGCGGCCGGGTCGACGGTCACGGCAAGCTGGATGACGCGAGCCAGCTCGCGCGACAGCGCGTTGGTGATGAGAGCCCGCAGCCGGGTTTCGAGCTGCTCCTTGACGAACTCGTTCGGCGCGGCGATCAGCGCGGTATTGCCGACGAGCCCGAGTGGCCTGGTGAGCTGCAGCCAGGCGCGCTGATGGGGCTCGATGTGCATGTCGGCAAGGTCGGCCAGCGAGCGGGCCCAGACATCGGCGAGATCGTCGTCGCTCATCAGCCGCTCACCCAAGCCCCCCACATAGTGATCAACAGCTTTTTCCACAGCGTGTGTACGCTGTGCGGACTCACTCCGATCACAGCGCGCTTCCGGG
>JASHSZ010000067.1 GCA_030040815.1 Streptosporangiaceae bacterium | reverse complement strand
CTGGGCTGCGCGCTAGACCCGAACGATCCCGTCCTGCGTCCGGCGCTGGAGCGCATCTGGGCCGACTGCGCAGCCGCTGGCAAGCCGGTCGGCGTGCACGCCGCCGAGGGGAGGATCGCCCGGCTCTACCGGGAGAACGGCTGTCGGCTGGTGACCGTCGTCGCGGACGCGCCCGCGATTTCCCGCGCGGCGGCCGGGGAGCTGGCGGCGGCCAAGGCCCGGGACTGAGCCGGGCTGTGGACTAGCCGGGCGCGGGCCGGGTCGCACGCCAGCCGATCGGCTGCGAGCCGGGCCGACCGACACCTGGCCTCCGGGCCTTGGCCTGGGAGACACCGGCCCGGTTACGATGGGTGATCATGATGGGTCCGGCGGCAACCGAGAGTCGCCACGGCCTGTTACCTGTGCGGTGTGCCAGCACGGTCCTATGCTGCAGGCAGAGACTGCCGTGCAGCGGCTAGCGGGGTCGCGATGGCGCCAGGCTCAGCCTCGGAGGCGCATATGGGACTGATGGACAAGGTCAAGGCGCAGGCGACTCAGCTCGCGCAGAAGACCCAGGAAGCAGCTCAAGAAGGCAAGAACAGGCTCGACCAGGCGCAAGCTAACCGACGCGGCGACGCGCTGCTGCGCCAGCTCGGAGCGCTCGTATTCGCCGAGCGAACCGGACGCGGCGCGCCGGACAGCCAGGCCAAGATCGACGAGCTGATCAGCACCATCTCCACCCATGAGCAGGAGAACGGGCTTAACCTCGCGCAGACCACCGTGCCGCAGCCGGGTTCACCAGGCGACCAGGCCGGCGCTGGTCCCACCGCACCGTCCGGTGCGGACACGTCGACCTCGACGGGCAGCGGTCCGGCAGGGTCAGACCAGGGGGCGCCGGGAGGGTTCGCGGCGAGCGGCCAGACATTCTTTACCCCGCGCGAGGACCCCGAGTCCGGGCCGGACGACCCGCGCGACTAACTTGCGGGCTCAGCCGCCCGAACCCGGACTAAACGGCCAAGGCGGCACTGGTGGCTCGGGCAACTCGGGTGCGGGCTCCGTATAGCCGATTCGCCTCGGCGATGACGCCGAGCTCGGGCTCATGGGTGCCTCGTCACTACCGCTCGGGCGATAGCAACGAGGCACCGATGACGAGCGTTGCGCCGACTGTCACTGTGGAGCCCCGGTCTGCGGGTGCCCGGTATCCGGCTGCTGGGCTGTGTGCGGCATGGCGGTCAGGGGCACGCATCCTCGGCAGCGGTGTGCGCTCCAGTAGAGCCATGCGACCCGCCAGAGTGGGTCGGCTGGGCCGTGTCGGTCTGCAGGCGGTTGAACAGTGCCGCCGCCGCCGGTTGGTTCCAGAGCACGGCTGACTCGCCGGTAGGCGTCTGGTAGTCGACAGTGGCGAGCGGGACGGTGGTGAACGACACGTCGGACGCCTTGAGGCCGCGCAACTCATCGGCCAGTTCGATGAGGTTGAACCCCTGGTCGACCTGGACCGCGGCGGTAACCGACGCCAGCACCTCATGCAGTCGCACCGGGTTCGCGAGCACGCCGGACTGGGTCGCTTCGGTGAACGCCGACGACAGCAGTTGCTGCTGATCGGAGATCCGCGCCAGGTCGGAGGTGGCGAACGAGTGCCGGTCGCGGGCGAACTCCAGGGCCGTCACACCGTCGACGTGGTGCGGACCGGCCGAAAGGTGCAGTCCCGAGTAGCTGTCGTCAACCGCATACGGCAGGCAGACATTCACGCCGCCGAGAGCGTTGATCACATTGACGAAGCCGACGAAGTCCACCTCCACGTAGTCGTTGATGTCCAGGCCGGTCGCCTGCTCGACGGTACTGACCATCAGCGCCGGCCCGCCGATCCCGTACGCAGCGTTGATCTTGTTCATGCCGTGGCCGGGGATGTTGACCCAGGAATCGCGGGGCAGGCTGACGACCTGGACGCTCTCGTGATTCGCCGCGATGTGCACCAGCATCATCGTGTCGGTGTTGGCCCCAGGGTCGTTGCCCACGTGCAGACTGACCTCCTGGCGATGCGTCAGGCCGCCGCGGGTGTCGATGCCCACCACGAGGATGTTGATCGGCCCGCTGGTGGGCGTTCCGGAGGTCCCGGCGTCGAGCCGCTCGAGCCCCGCGCTGATGTAGGTCGTCACCACCCACGCGCCACATGACACCAGGAGCGTAGCGACGGACAGGGCGCCGATCACGATGAGCGCGAACCGGTGTCGGCGCGCCCGCTGACTGGTGGCGACCTGCCGCATGAACCGCCGTCGGGCGGCGTGGTAGTTCAGCGGGGTCGGCGTGGCGGCAGGCTGCCCGGCGTTGCCGCGATCCTGCGCGGTCGGCTCGTCCTGCGGACTCTGCGCGGTCGGCTCGTCCTGCGGACTCTGCGCGGCTTGGTCGTCCTGCGGACTCTGCGCGGTCTGCCCGCTTCGCTCGCTCTGCCCGCTTCGCTCGCTCTGCGAGCCCTCCCCGGCGGAATCCGCGCGGTCCCGACCGGGCTGCCCTGCGGGATTCTGGTCGTCTGCCGTCATCTGTTCGCTCGACCGCCAGGTGCTGCCTACCCGCCTAAGGCTTACCGGCCTGTCGCGGGCTAACCCGCGCGGTCGGCCATCGGCGGCCGGTTTTACCTGCGCATAGTTCGTGCGTGGCCAGCCGCCGGCCGCGATCGGCGCGTCAGGCCGCCACGTGACACCTGAGCGGAGTTCATGTACTATGGAGTAAGTTACTGACGAGTAGCATTAGAGCCAGGCGGCGCTACCAGCGGGAGGGGTCCGTATGGGGCACTTCAAGAGCAACCTCAGGGACATCGAGTTCAACCTGTTCGAGGTGCTGAACCGACAGGATCTGCTGGCTGCCGAGCCCTTCGGTGAGGTCGACGAGGAGACCGCTCGGGGTATTCTCGACGAGGTCAACAGGCTGGCCATCGGCCCGGTTGCGGAGTCATACGCCGACGCCGACCGTAACCCGCCCGTCTTCGACCCGGCCACGCACTCGGTGACGATGCCGGACGCGTTCAAGAGGTCCTACCACGCATTCCTGGACGCAGAGTGGTTCCGCCTCGAGCTCCCACCGGAGCTTGGCGGCACGTGCGTGCCCCGCTCCCTGGCCTGGTCCGTCGCCGAGCTCATCCTGGGCGCGAACCCGGCCGTCTGGATGTACTCCACTCTCGGCTCGTTCTCGCACGCGCTCTGGCTCCTGGGTACTCCCGCCCAGAAGAAGGTGGCCGGACAGGCAATCGAGCACCGCTGGGGCTACACCATGGTGCTCACCGAGCCCGACGCGGGCTCGGACGTCGGCGCCGGTCGGACCAAGGCGATCCAGCAGCCCGACGGCACCTGGCACCTTGAGGGCGTGAAGCGGTTCATCACCAGCGCCGAGCACGACATGGCGGACAACATCTTGCACATCGTGCTCGCCCGGCCCGAGGGCGCCGGCCCCGGCACCAAGGGCCTGTCGATGTTCCTGGTGCCCAAGTACCTGATCAATGACGACGGCTCGCTGGGCGAGCGCAACGGCGTCTACGTGACCAACGTCGAGCACAAGATGGGCCTCAAGGCGTCGACTACCTGCGAGCTGACCCTCGGTGCCGAGCACCCGGCTGTCGGCACGCTGGTCGGCGATGTGCACGACGGCATCCGGCAGATGTTCATGATCATCGAGTTCGCCCGCATGATGGTGGGAACGAAGGCGATCGCCGCGCTGTCGACCGGTTACCTGAACGCGCTCGACGACGCGAAGACCAGGGTGCAGGGCGCAGACCTCACCCAGATGATGGACAAGGCTGCGCCGCGCGTCACGATCATGAAGCACCCGGATGTCCGGCGCAGCCTGCTGCTGCAGAAGGCATACGCCGAAGGGATGCGGGCACTCGTCCTGTACACCGCTTCCCAGCAGGACGCCGTGCAGGTGGCCAAGGCGCGCGGCGAGGAGCACGAGCTCGTCTCCGCGCTCAACGACCTGCTGCTGCCGGTCGTCAAGGGCGTCGGATCGGAGCGAGGCTACGAGCTGCTCGCCCAGTCGCTGCAGACCCTGGGCGGCTCCGGTTACCTGCAGGACTATCCGATCGAGCAGTACATCAGAGACGCCAAGATCGACAGCCTGTACGAGGGAACCACGGCCATCCAGGGCATGGACCTCTACTTCCGCAAGATCGTCCGCAATCAGGGCGTCGCCCTGACCTACCTGCTCGAGCGGGTACGGGAGTTTGCCGCGGCCGAAGCCGGCAACGGCCGCCTGAAGACGGTGCGGACGGCGGTGGCTAGGGCGGCCGACAACGTCGAGGCGATCGTGACCGCCATGAACGACTATCTCGGTGCGAGCCTGGCGCAGTCGGAGGAGGTCTACCGGGTCGGGCTGAACACCACGAGGCTGCTGCTCGCCCTCGGCGACCTGATCATCGGCTGGCTGCTCGGGCGGCAGGCCGAGGTCGCTCTCGGTCGGCTCGACCACGGCGGCCTGCCGGCCGGTGATGAGGCCTTCTACCAGGGCAAGATCGCGGCGGCAGGGTTCTTCGCGGCGACCGTGCTGCCGCGGCTGGCCGCCGAGCGCGAGATCGCGGAGGCGACGTCGCTGGACACGATGGAACTGCCGGAGGAGGCGTTCTAGGTCGGCTTGCCGGTCGACCGGATCACAGCACGGGCATTCCCACTGCCCTCGGGCGAGCGGCTCGGTTGCGCGGTGTCTGCCGCAACCGCGTCGCCGCTCCTGCTGTCGGTCTTCGGGGCTGCCTCGGCGAACCATTCGCGGCCGAGCACTAGCCCGAAGACCGGTACCGGCAAGGCGAGCAGGAGTCGCATCAGCCGGGCGAACCTGCCGGTGCCCTGAACCACCGAACTGTGCGCGGCGAGCGCAGCCTGCTTCTGGCCCGCGTACCGTCGCACGTTGACCCGGTGCGTGATCGCTGCTCGCGGCGTGAACCACGTCTGCGTCTCCTCGTCGACGCGCACGACCAGCCGCAGCGCCCGGAGCGCGCTGGTCACCATGCGGACGTACTCGCGCGGCGCGGTCGCCTCCAGCACCCGCACCCCGGTCAGCTCGGCGGCCCGGGCGCCGACGGCGTGCACCTGGACGTGGTCACGGTGCCCGTATCCGCCGCACGCGTCGTAGCTCAGCAGCAGGTCCGCGTGCTCCGCGCGGATCAGCTCGGCCAGCCGCCCGGCGGCCTCGTCGACGCCCGCACGGACGAACCGCTGCCGGTCGGGCGGGTCCGGGAACAGCACCGGCCCATGCCCGCTGTCGGCGTAGCCGAGGTGCTCGACCCGGGCGGCTCCGAGCAGGGCCGCGCTCGCGTGCAGCTCATCGAGGCGGGTACTCGCCCCGGGCTCGGTACGCGCGCCCATCCAGCCGTCGCTGGCCACCACGATGACGACGCGATGTCCCTCGGCGGCCAGCAGGGCCAGCGTGCCGCCGGACGTCAGCACTTCGTCGTCGGGATGGGCGTGGAACGCCACGATCGTCGCCACACCGCCATGCTGGCAGTGTCGCCGGTCGGCGCGCCAGCCGCGGCGCCGCGTTGCTGATTGACGTGGCAATGGCCGCTGTCCGGCCTCAGAGCTCGTACTGGACCGCGGCGCGGCTCGTGGCGTGCGGTCGGGTCAGCCGGCCGATGATGTCCTGGTGCTCCGGATGGTCCCGGTAGGCGACATAGCTAGCGGGGTTGTCGAAGTCAGCGACCACGGCGAAATCGAAGTTGCCCTCGACCAGGCCGGCATCGGGCCCGGCGGTGTAGGCGCGCACGCCGGCCAGCCTCGTGGCGAGCTCGGTTAGCTCGGCGGCGAGCTGCCGTTCTAGCTCGTCGCTCATGTCGTCGTCCCAGCGAAAGAGCACCACGTGCCGGATCATCGGTCTCCATTCCGGATTAAGCCGCCGGTACCGCCTAGGACCAGGCGAGCATCCGAAGCGGATCGGTCAGCATAGCGCCGATGTCGCGCAGCACCGCGGAGCCGAGCTCGCCGTCGACGATCCGGTGGTCGAACGATAGCGCCAGCGTGCACACCTGGCGCACGGCGAGCTGGCCGTCGACGACCCACGGAGCGTGCTTGACCTGGCCGAACGCCAGGATGGCGGCCTCGCCCGGGGTGAGGATCGGGGTCCCGGAGTCCACCCCGAACACTCCCACGTTGGTGATCGTGATGGTGCCCCCAGACAGGTCGGCCGGCGTCGCCTTCCCGGCCCGAGCCGTCTCGGCGAGCTGGCCCAGTGCGGTGGCGAGCCCGGCGAGACTCAGCGCCTGGGCGTTCTTGACATTCGGTACGATGAGCCCGCGCTCGGTCGCGGCGGCGATGCCCAGGTTGACGTAGTGCCTGACCACGATCTCCTGTGCGGCCTCGTCCCAGCTCGCGTTGATCAGCGGATGCCGACCAGCGGCGATGATCAGCGCGCGCGCGACCAGCAGCAGCGGCGAGACCCGCGCGCCCTCGAACTCCGGCACAGCGCGCAGCCGGCCGACGGCCGTCATCGTCTCGGTGATGTCAATCTGCAGGAACTCGGTGACGTGCGGCGCCGTGAACGCGCTCGCTACCATCGCCGCGGCGGTGTGCTTGCGCACGCCGCGGATCGGTATCCGCTCCTCCCGCTCTTCCGGCGCCCCGGCTGCCGCGATCCCGGTGAGTGCAGCAAGCCGAGGGGAGGGAACGGCGCCGACGGTGGTGACCGCCGCGGCCCGCTCAACGTCGTCCCTGGTTATCGAGCCGTCCCGCCCGGTCCCGGTGAGCCCCGCGAGGTCGACGCCGAGATCCCTGGCCATCTTCCGCACCGGCGGCTTGGCCAGCGCCTTCCCCGCCCTGCCGTTTACAGCGACGGCAGCCGCGGTCTCGTTCACAGATCCGGTCGCGGCAGCCGACCCGACCGCGGCGCCAGCGTCGGGTGGCGCAGGCGGCTGGGAGGCCCTTGGCGTCTTGCGCGGGCGTCGGGTGGTCCGGCCAAGCTTCACTCCGTACCCGACCAGCACGGCCTGCCGCTCGGCCTTAGGCGCCGGGCTGCCGATCATGCCCGGCTC
>JASHSZ010000533.1 GCA_030040815.1 Streptosporangiaceae bacterium | reverse complement strand
ACCGTGAGCGGTACGTACCGCTGCCCCCCCGTCTCGGCGTCCAGCCGGAACAGGTAGCTGCCCGGCGGCCAGTCGTCGGTCGGCACGGTCAGCGAAACATTCCACTGGGTGGATACCGTCCGGGTGGCATTGGCAAGATTCGCCGCAGCCTGCTGGTAGCCGCGGATCGCGCCGGACTGCCAGACCTGCCTGGCCAGGTCGCCGTCGTACCAGCCGATCCGGAACGCCTTGACCCCGAACTCGCGCGCAGTCGTCGAGACATAGAGCTCAACCTGCTCGCCCGGCAGCACGCTGGCCTGCCCTGCATAGCCGAGGATCTCGTCCGGCGCGCCGAGGTTGCTGATCCACCAGCTATTGGTTCCGGGCAGCGAGTTCTCCCCCGCGATGGTCCGCGACGTGCCGGAGCGAGTGGGACGTGATTTCGCCCTGGCTGCGGTGGTCGCGCCGGACCGGTCCAGCTCGACCGCGGCCACCGCGGCACCGGCCGATACCGCCACCGCGGCGGCCGCGGTGCCGAGGAAAGCCCGTCGAGTCCGAGCCATGCCAGTAAGCATCGCCCGTGGCTCACCACGGGCTAGTCAACTCATGGCAATTGTTCCACTACTCAGCGTAGCCAAGCGACAACGCCTACCAGCGGTGCCAGGGCAGCAGCGCGGTCACCGCCACGGCGGCAAACAACAGGGTGAGGTAGCCGATCGACAGGTGAAACAACCGCATCGAGGCCGGGCCCGTCCCGGCCGCGATGCGGCCGCGAAGCTGGTGCGCCTCGCGCAGGAACCAGCCGCCGAGCAGGACCGCGCAGCCGCCGTAGATCGCGCCCGCGTACGGGATCAGCAGCAGGGTCGTCGCCACCATGGCGTACGAATACTGCACGATCTTCCGCGCCACCGTCGCGGGCGCCGCCACCACCGGCAGCATCGGCACGTTGGCCGCCGCGTAGTCGTCGCGGAACTTGATCGCCAGCGCCCAGAAGTGCGGCGGCGTCCAGAAGAAGATCACCGCGAACAGCACGACCGCCCACCAGCTCACCGTGCCGGTCACCGCGGCCCAGCCAACCAGCACCGGGAAGCAGCCCGCCGCGCCGCCGATCACGATGTTGGATGCCGTCCGCCGCTTGAGCCCGATGGTGTAGATGAACACATAGAACACGATCGCGGCGTCAGCGAGCGAAGCGGCCAGCCAGTTGGCCGCGAGGCCGAGCAGCAGCGTGGCCGCGGCTCCGAGCAGGACTCCGAAGGCGAGCGCCTCGGCCGGCTTGATCGCCGTGCGCGTTGCCTGGCCGTTGCCGTGGCCCTGGGCGCTGGCGACCAGCGGGCGGCGCTTGGTGCGCGCCATGACAGCGTCGATGTCCCGGTCGATGTAGCAGTTCAGCGTGTTCGCGCTGCCCGCTGCGAGCGCACCGCCGACCAGCGTGACGGCGATCAGGCGCAGCGACGGCAGGCCGCGGTCGGCGAGCATCATCGTCGGAAGCGTCGTGACCAGCAGCAGTTCGATGATCCGTGGTTTGGTGAGCGCGAACAGGCCGCGCGCAACCAGCGTGGCCGGGCGCCGCTCGCCCGGCGCAGCCCGGCCAGCCTCGACCGCGCCTGCGAGTTGAGTCACCGTGGTGGTCCTTTCGCCCGCAATCCTCGCTGCGCCCAGGCACACCCACGACTGGGCCTGGCGCCCGGCCCGACGTACCTGCGTACAGGGCCAACGAACCGCCACAACGTTACCGGGTTGCGAGACCGTGTGGGCGGTCCCGCCGGGTTTGCGCGGTACGTTGGCCAGGCGACGGCGCGGCCCTAGGGGCGGCGGCCCGGCGCGGTCAGGCCGTGCTCGGCCACCGTGCCGACCCGCAGACCGCGGCGCGCGCACTCGTCGAGCAGCGGCGGCACTGCCGCGAGGGCTGCTTCCCAGCTGCCGGGCGGCGCGATGGAGCCGGAATCGTGCAGCAGCACGGTCACGCCCCCGTCCAACCCGCGCAGCAGGGTCCGCAGCACGGTCTCGCCGGTGGCACCCGCCGCCCATTCCCGCCCCCAGGCTCCCCACAGCAGCGGGGTCAGGCGGAGGTTACGAGCGGTGACCAGAGATAGGCCGCTCAGCACGCCGTACGGCGGCCGGAACAGCCAGGGCCGCACGCCGGTCACGTCGGCTATCAGTTCGGTAGCCGAGGTCAGGTCCGAGCGCGTGGCCGCTGGCCCGCGGGCCGGCAGGTACCGGTGATTCCACCCGTGCACCCCGACCTCGTGCCCGGCCGCGGCGACTTCAGCCGCCAGCCCAGGCGCGCGCGCCACCATGCTGCCGAGCATGAAGAAGGTGGCCCGGACGCCGCGATCCGCGAGCACCCGCAAGAACGCCGGCGTCGAAGCGGGGTCGGGTCCGTCGTCAAACGTGAGCGCCACGTGGCCAGGGTCTCCGCTCCCGGCCAGGCGGCGGAAGGCCACCGAGCGCACCGGACCGAACCCGGTGAGGCCAGGGCCGGCCTGAGCGACCGCGAGTCCGGCGGCTGCCCCGGCGAGCCGCCAGCCGCCCGTCCGCATGCTCCTGCCTGTCGGTGGCAACCGGTGTGCACCGCCTCGTCCGCGTCGGTGGCAAACGTCCCCGATCAGGCTAGCGACCGGCAGCGCACGGGCCTGCGGCGCCAGGCCGACTCACGGCCGACGCCGCCGAGTTTCGGCTCAGCCCCGAGATTCGCGGCGCGGCCGGACGACCGAGCCCACGACGCCGGTCAGCGCATAGGCGATCGCCCCATGCCAGACGGCCGTGAAGGCGGCGCCGAGCATGCCGCTGCCATCCAGCACCGTGAGTACGAAGACGAGGATCGCTGCCGCCGCGCCCGGCAGGACCGCGAACCGCCACGGCCGGGAGCGGGCCCACCGCAGCGCGCGGCTGTGCCGGCTGCGGACCAGCGCCCCGGCGCCCGCCACGGCCCAGAACGCCACGATGCCCATGGAGATGGCGGTGGCCCACTCGAGGCGGAAGCTCAGCAGATGGAAGGCGAGGTGGGTGAGCAGATCGGCGCCCGCGACCACGACGCCCGTGGCGCCCGCGATCTTCCACGGCGCTTCGGACAGCGCCGAACCGGAGACTGCGATCTCCTCGCGGCGGTTCAGATTGGTCTGGTAGGTGCTGGGCGGTGCAGACATGTGCGTACTCCTGCGTGCGACATCCCGACGAAGTTAAGATATATCTCTATCGCGGTGTTGACAAGATATATCGCTTCTCGGCGCGGCATACTTGGCGTCGCGGCCACAGCCCGGCTCGGTTCCCCGGTATCGGCCCGGCAAACCAGGCATATCAACTGTCAGCTGGGTATCTACGCCGGGGTGCCTTCGATGGCCGGCCACAGCGCCGTGGACAAGACGATCCCCAGGCTTCATTCAGCTACCGCCCAGCTGAGTGATGCTTACTGAACCTAACGGGGGATGACCGGCTGTGCGGCCGACCCGGCCGACGCAAGTCACGCATAGGCTGGCAGTGCACTAACAGAGGGTGGTGACATGGACGTGGAGAACGGCGGCGGCCAGCCCGGGTTCTGGGAGCCGTGGACTGCGTCAGCTGACCAGTCCGGGCCGACCGACCCGGTGGGGCCGCAGGGGGTCGCCGAAGGGCAGCCCGCCGACGCCGAGCATCCGGCTGCGCCTGGCGCGGCACCGCCTCAGCCTCCCGCCGCGCCGGATCAGTCTGCGGCATTTACCCAGCCCATCGGCGTCCCAGGGGCTGACCAAGCCGGTGGGCAAGCCGGGCCCGGCTACACGGCGATCGGCCAGGATCTCCGCTCCAGTGCACCGGGCGGTGCCACCCCGCCCGGCTATGGCCAGCCCGGTGGCGGCTACAGCCAGCCGCCCGGCGGCTACGGCTATCAGGGCTACGGCCAGCCGCCCGCTGGCGGCTACGGCGGTGGCGGCTACGGCGGTGGCGGCTACGGCGGTGGCGGCTACGGCATGCCTCCTGGATACGGCAGGCCGCCGCGCAAGCGCCGCGGCGCTGCCACCGTGATCACTTACCTGGCGGTCGCGGCGCTGGCAGCGACCGCGGGCGGGCTCGTGGTTTCGTTCGTCGACAGCGGCAGCAGCCAGCCCGGCGCGTCGTCGGGATCGGGTAACAGCAACAACAACGGCAACTTCAACCTCCCTGGTCTGGGCAACGGGTCGAACAACGGCAATTCGACCACCAGCATCAGCGCCGCGACGGTGCAGAAGGTGAAGAACGCCGTGCTGCCCGGCCTCGTCGTCATCGACAGCAGCCTGTCGTACCAGGGCAGCGACGTGGGGGCCGCCGGGACTGGAATGATCATCAGCAAGTCCGGTCTCGTGCTGACCAACAACCACGTGATCGACGACACGACCGGTCTGACCGCGACCGTCGTCGCGACCAGCCAGAAGTACCCGGCCAAGTGGCTCGGCTACGACAAGACCTCCGACATCGCGGTCATCCAGATCGAGGGGGCACCCAACCTCAACTTCAGGACGGTGCCCCTGGGCAACTCGTCGAAGGTCAAGCTGGGCGATGACGTGGTCGCGATGGGCAACGCCAACGGAACCGGGAACATCCAGACGGTCACCGGCACCATCACCGGCCTCGACCAGAGCATCACCGCGAGCGATGAGGGCAGCGGCACGGCGCCCGAGCGGCTCACCGACATGCTGCAGACGAACGCGGACATCATCCAGGGTGACTCGGGTGGCCCGCTCTCCAGCACGGCCGGCAAGGTGATCGGCATGGACACCGCGGCGAGCACCGGTAGCTTGGCCAACACACAGAACGCCGGGTTCGCCATCCCGATCAACCGGGCCGTCGCCATCGCCGACGAGATCATCGACGGAAAGTCCAGCTCACAGGTGCAGATCGGGCCGACGGGCTTTGTGGGCGTGCTCGTGGCCGGCACAAGCGGCGACGAGCAGAGCACGCAGACCAGCCCGCAGGCCCAGCTGCAGCAGCAGGAGCAGGCGGAGCAGCAGCAGGGTGGCCAGAGCGGCACCGTCCCGCAGTTCGGCTGCGTACAGAGCGGCACCAGCCTTCCCGGCCTACCAGCCAGCATCGCGCCGGTTTCCTCCGGAACACTGGTGCTCGGCACGATCTGCGGCGGCCCGGCGTCCGGGGCCGGCATGACTGCCGGCGACGTGATCACCAGCCTGGCGGGCAAGAAGGTCTCCTCCCCCGCCTCGCTGACCGGCATCCTGCAGGGCGTGCGCAGCGGGACCCGGGTCTCGATCACCTGGGTCACGCCGTCTAACCAGACGATGAACCAAACGCTCACCGTGGCTGCCGCCCCACCGCAGTAGTGCTGGGCGCATCAAGCCGACGGCGGGGACGCATTCCGGGCGTCCCCGCCGTCGCCCGCTCCGCTCCCGTGCTCAGTCCAGCAGCAGCCAGTCGAGCATGGCCTGCTCGCACCGCTCGATCTGCGCCAGTGCCACGTGCTCGTCCTGCGTGTGCGCAAGCTGCGGATCGCCCGGCCCGAAGTTGACCGCCGGGACTCCGAGAGCGTCGAACCTGGCCACATCGGTCCAGCCGAGCTTGGCCCGCGGTTGCCCGCCGACCGCCGTCACGAACGACGCCGCCGCCGGCTTGGACAGACCGGGGCGGGCACCGCTGGCCACGTCTGTCACCTGGACCTCGAAGCCCGCAAAGACCTCCCGCACGTGCGCGGCCGCCTGATCGGCCGACCGATCCGGGGCGAACCGGTAGTTCACGCTCACCACGCACTCATCCGGGATGACGTTCCCGGCGACGCCGCCGCTGATGCCGACCGCGTTGAGGCCCTCGTGATACGCCAGCCCGTCAACCTCTGGCTGCCGCGGCTGGTACGAACGCAGCACATCCAGGACGCCGCCGGCGGCGTGGATGGCGTTACGGCCGAGCCACGACCGGGCGCTGTGCGCCCGTTCTCCGCGCGCGATCACGTCGGCTTGCAGCGTGCCCTGGCAGCCGCCCTCCACCACCGTGCCGGTCGGCTCGAGCAGCACCGCGAAGTCGGCTGTCAGCAACTCCGGGCTCGACCGGCTGAGCCGCAGCAGGCCGTTGCGCTCCGCCTCAACCTCCTCGCAGTCGTAGAAGACGTACGTCACGTCCCGCGCCGCCCTGGTCAGCTGCGCCGCGAGCCGCAACTGAACGGCCACGCCCGCCTTCATGTCACAACTGCCGCAGCCGTAGAGCAGCCCGTCGTCAAGCCGGGACGGCAGGTTTCCGTGCACCGGAACGGTGTCTAGGTGCCCGGCCAGCAGGACGCGCTCGGACCGCCCGAACTCCGTCCGCGCCACAATGGCATTCCCGTCGCGCTGCACCGCCAGGTGCGGCAGCACCGCTAGCGCGCGCTCGACGGCGGCTGCGAGCGGCCCCTCGCTCCCGCTCACCGAGGGAATGTCGACAAGCTGCGCGGTCAGCTCCGCGCCCGAAGAAGACAGATCGAGGTCCACCGCGGCAGCTTAGCTCCGGCGCCCGCCGGACAGACTGCGCGCCGCCGCCGTCAGCGCCTGGGTGATCACCGTGACCGCGGGCCTGCCCGCCGACGACACCCTGGCTACCGCGTACAGGTCCCTGGCCGGGCTCTCGCCGGGCAGGTCTCGCACCACTACCCTGGTGTCGCCGCCGGCCAGCGTGAGCCGCGGCAGGATGGCGACCCCGATGCCGCGCGCCACCAGGCTGAGGATCGTGGCAAGCCCGTCGAACTGCGATGGTGCCTCGGCCACTCCGCCAGCCGCCGCGAGCACCTGATCCATCGCGCGCCGCGACGCCTCGCCCGCCGGGGTCGCGAGCCACTGCTCGTCCCGCAGCCGGAACAGCGAGACCGGCGCCCGCTCGTCGGCGGCCCAGTGGCCACGGGGCAGCACCAGCGCGAGCGAGTCCGTGAGGAGCGGGTACAGCCGCAGCCCCGGCTGGCCAGCCATCAGCATGCCGGTCCAGTCGTCCACGATCCCGACGTCCACCTGGCCCGCGCGGATTAGCTGAAGCACGTCGCCGCCAACCGTCTGGCGCAGCAGCAGGCTCAGTCCCGGATGCGCGCGTACCGTGCGGGTCAGCGTCGGCGCGAAGGCGACGGCCGCAGTCGGGAACGCGGAGATCGTCACCCGGCCGACCGGTTCCGGCGAAGCGAGGTCGGCCTCGGCCGCCTCGATCCGGGCGAGGATCTCGGCAGCGTGCGCAGCCAGCCGCTGACCCGCCTCGGTGAGCTCGGCCGTCCGCGCGGTCCGGTCGAGCAGCGCCGCACCCGTTTCCCGCTCCAGCGCGGCCAGCTGCTGGGAGACCGCTGATGGCGTGTAACCGAGCGCGGCCGCGGTCGCGGTGATCGTGCCGCGCCCCGCGAACTCGAGCAGCACCCGGAGCCTGTGCACGTCCAGCATGGTGATTAGTTTAAGCGATTCTTAACCTCAGCCTCAGACATGAGCGGCTGTTACTGATGCTCGGCTCCGAACGCGCTGGTCAGCGACGTAGCGCGGGTACCCTCTCCGATGTACCACCCGCTTTACCCCGCAGCGAGGAGTTTTGCCATGCCCTGGGCCGGCTCAGTGAGCCCGACCGAGACGACCGTTATCCTCCCGCCGCCCCCCGGAGCGTTCTCCCCCGGACTGCCCCCACCCCTCGCCTCCGCGCGCCGCGGCGTGCCAGTTTCCGCCACGCTGGCCGCCAACGAGGCGCTGGCTAGCCGTCGCAGCCGCGGCGAGCCCGTGCTCCCGCTGGCGTTCGGCGAGTCCGGGCTGCCGGTACACCCGCGGCTCACCGCCGAGCTCGCCGACACGGCGGACCACGGCGAATATGGCCCGGTGGCGGGTGCCGCCGAACTGCGCGCCGCCGCGGCCGGTTACTGGACCCGCCGGTCGCTGCCCACGAGCCCGGCCGCCGTCGTGGCCGGCCCCGGCAGCAAGGCGCTGCTGTTCGGCACGCTGCTTGCGCTCGGTGCCGACATCGCGGTGCCGCGGCCGAGCTGGGTGAGCTACGCCGCCCAGGCGACCCTCGTCGGCGCGCGCCCCCACTTCGTGCCGACCGTGCCCGGTGAGGGCGGCATCTGCGATCCGGCCGGGTTGCACGCCGCCGTCCGGGCGAGCTGGGCGAACGGACGGCGAATCGGGGCCGTGCTCGTTACCCTCCCGGACAACCCAACGGGCAGGCTCGCCTCCCCGCACGCCGTCCGCGAGCTGTGTGCCGTCGCCGAGCGGCACGATCTCATCATCATCAGCGATGAGATCTATCGGGACCTTGTCCACGACCCGGACGCCCCGTTTCTCAGCCCCGCGCAGGTCGCACCCCACCGGACCGTGGTCACCACCGCGTTGAGCAAGAACCTCTCCGTGGGCGGCTGGCGGATCGGCGTCGCGAGGATGCCGGACGGTGCCACCGGAGCCGCACTGCGGGACCGGCTGCTCGGCATCGCCAGCGAGATCTGGTCCGCCCCGGCCGGCCCGGTGCAGCACGCCGCAGCGGTTGCGCTGACCGAGCCCGCCGAGCTCGCTGACCGGGTCGACCGCAGCCGGGCGCTGCACGCGGCGGTCTGTCAGGAGGCGGCCCGGCTGTGCCTGGCCGCCGGCCTGGACCTGGCGGCTCCGCAGGCCGCGTTCTACCTGTATCCCGACTTCGAACCGCTGCGGGACCGCCTCGCCGCCAGATTCGGCGTCAGCACTGGTGCGGACCTGGCGGCACTGCTTTTGCACCGGTACGGCGCGGGCACCCTGCCGGGCAGCGCGTTCGGCGAGAGCGCGTCGTCGCTCCGCCTGCGCCTCGCCACCGGCCTGCTCTACGGGGACACCCGAGAGCAGCGGGAAGCCGCCCTGGCTGCATCCGATCCGGTCGCGCTGCCGTGGATCAGCAGCGCACTCACCCGGTTCGGCAACATGCTGACCGACCTTGCGGCCTAGTTTAAAGACCCCTAACAGAAGGGAACGGGCTCGCCGCGGGCGGCTGCCGTACACACGTGCGCCGCCGTCCGCGGCGAGCCCGTTCGCGCATGGGTTCTGTTAAGAAAGCGCTCAGGACCGCATGGGTCCCGTTTGGGCTGTCTGTTTTGCCTGTTCAGCGCGGTTTGATGGGTGAACCGCGAGCGCCGGGGTTTCTCCCCCCGGCCAGCACATCGGTAATCCCTAGGCGTCCGCTGGAGGACCGGGATGGAAGACCTGTTCTACATCGCCCTGACGATCGTGGTCTTCGGCGTGCTCTGGCTCATTCTCAAGGGGGTCGAGCGCTTTGAGCGCTGAGAACTGGATCGGTCTGATCGGCGGCTTCGTGCTGACCGTGTATCTGTTCGTCGCGCTCGTACTGCCTGAGAGGTTCTGATGATGTGTCGTGCCGGAGGCGCGCGAGTTAACGCTGTGACGGAGGCGTGCAGATGAACTCCGCACTCGCTGGCTGGCTCCAGGCGGGCCTGCTCGTCGCCGCTCTCGCCGTGTGCTACGTGCCACTCGGCAACTACCTGGCGCACATCTTCACGTCTGACAAGGACTGGCGCGTCGAGCGCTTCCTCTACCGGCTCATGGGCATCGACCGTAGGGCCGACCAGAAGTGGAGCATCTACGTCCGCAGCATCCTGGCCTTCTCCGCGGTCAGCGTGCTGTTCCTCTACGGGCTGGAGCGGTTGCAGGATCACATCCTGCTGTCCGAGGGGATGACAGCGGTTCCGCCGGCCACCGCGTGGAACACGGCGGCGTCGTTCGTGACGAACACGAACTGGCAGAACTACGCCGGCGAGTCGACGATGGGCTACGTCGTTCAGATGACCGGGCTCACCGTGCAGCAATTCATGTCTGCTGCGGTCGGCCTCGTGGTCGCCATCGCGATGATCCGCGGCTTCATCAGGTCCCGCACCGACAAGCTCGGCAACTTCTGGGTGGACGTGACCCGGGCGTCGATCCGGCTGCTGATTCCGCTGTCGATCGTCGGCGGCCTGGTCCTCATCGCCGGCGGGTCGATCATGAACTTCCACCCGTACGAGACGTACACGACGCTGTCCGGCGCGCACCAGACGATCCCCGGCGGCCCGGTGGGCTCCATGGAGATCATCAAAGACATGGGGAACAACGGCGGCGGGTTCTTCAACACCAACTCCGCGCACCCGTATGAGAACCCGAACCCGTTCACCAACTGGTTCGAGATCTTCATCCTGCTGCTGATCCCGTTCGCGACCCCGCGGGCCTTCGGCAAGATGGTCAAGGACAACAGGCAGGGCTATGCGCTCGTCGCGGTCATGGCCTGCATCTGGCTGCTGGCCATCGGCGGCATCAGCTTCTTCGAGGCGCACTACGGCGTCGGCGGCGCCACCGCGGCCCAGATCGCACACGGCGCCACCGAAGGCGTGGAAACGAGGTTCGGCACGTCCGGCTGCTCGTTGTTCGCGGCGTCCACGACGGTGACCTCCACCGGCGCAGTCAACTGCTTCCATGATTCGCTGACGCCGTTTGGCGGCGGTATCGCGCTGTTCGACATCGCGCTCGGCGAGATCGCGCCGGGCGGCATCGGGGCCGGCATGTACGGCATCCTCATCCTCGCCGTCGTGACGGTGTTCGTCGGTGGCCTCATGGTCGGCCGCACACCGGAGTACATCGGCAAGAAGATCCGGCCGGTGGAGATGAAGTACGCGGCGCTGTACTTCCTCACTCTGCCGGTCGTCATCCTGACCGCCGCCGGATTGTCCATCGGAACCCATCAGGGCCAATCGGCGATCTTCAATCCGGGGCCGCACGGGCTGACCGAGATCGTGTACGCGTTCGCGTCGATGGCTAATAACAACGGCTCCGCGTTCGCCGGCCTCGGCACGTCCTTGGGCTGGTACCAGACCCTGGGCGGCATCGTGATGCTGCTCGGCCGGTTCGCACCAGAGTTGTTCGCGCTCGGCCTGGCCGGGTCGCTGGCGAGACAGCAGCCGGTGCCCGCGAGCGCGGGCACGCTCGACACCCGGACGCCGCTGTTTGTCGGCATGGTGATCGGCGTGATCCTCATCCTCGTCGGCCTGACCTACTTCCCGGCGCTCGCGCTCGGCCCGTTCGCAGAAGGACTGCACTGAGATGACACTGACAACGAAGCGGCGCGCTCGGGCAGATCGACGCGGCACCTCGGAGGTGGCCCAGGGCCGGATCAGCGGCGGCCTGCTCGACCCGAAGATGCTCTGGCACTCGCTGCCAGACGCCTTCAAGAAGCTGGACCCGCGGGTCCAGATCAAGAACCCGGTCATGTTCGTGGTCGAGGTCGGCGCGCTGCTGACCACCATTACCGCGATCTTCTTCCGGACACCCGGCTACAACATCTTCAACTGGACCATCGTGGTCTGGCTGTGGCTGACGGTGGTGTTCGCGAACATGGCCGAGGCGGTAGCCGAGGGGCGCGGCAAGGCCCAGGCGGCGACGCTGCGCAAGACCAAGCGCGAGACCGTGGCCCGGCGGCTGGTCAACTGGTCGCCCGGCCAGACCAAGCTGACCGAGGAGGAGGTGCCCGGCACCCAGCTCACCCTCGGTGACCACGTTGTGGTCGAAGCGGGCCAGGTCATTCCCGGCGACGGTGACGTCGTCGAGGGAATCGCATCCGTCGACGAGTCGGCGATCACCGGCGAGTCGGCCCCCGTCATCCGCGAGTCGGGCGGCGACCGCTCGGCGGTCACCGGCGGCACCACGGTACTGTCCGACCGGATCGTCGTACAGATCACGTCCAGGCCGGGCGAGACCTTCATCGACCGGATGATCGCCCTGGTCGAGGGCGCCAAGCGGCAGAAGACGCCGAACGAGATCGCGCTGAACATCCTGCTGGCGTCGCTGACGATCATCTTCATGCTGGCCGTCGTCACGCTGCAGCCGATGGCGTACTACTCCGGCGCGCCGCAGAGCCTGGTCATCCTCGTCGCGCTGCTAGTGGCGCTGATCCCGACCACGATCGGCGCGCTGCTCTCGGCCATCGGCATCGCCGGCATGGACCGGCTGGTTCAGCGCAACGTGCTGGCCATGTCCGGTCGTGCCGTCGAGGCCGCGGGCGACGTCAACACCCTGCTGCTGGACAAGACCGGCACCATCACCATCGGCAACCGGCAGGCCACCGAGTTCCTGCCCGTCGGCGGTGTCACCGATACCGAACTCGCGAACGCCGCCCAGCTGTCCAGCATGGCCGACTACACCCCTGAGGGCCGGTCCATCGCGGTGCTCGCGAAGTCGAAGTACGGACTTCGCGAGCGACCCGAGGGCGAGCTGCAGGGCGCCGAGTTCGTCGAGTTCACCGCCCAGACCCGGATGAGCGGCATCGACCTGTCCGACGGGCGGCAGGTGCGCAAGGGCGCAGCCTCGTCGGTGGCGCAGTGGGTCAGGAACAACGGCGGCACTCCGCCGGACGAGCTCGGCGGCATGGTCGACGGCATCTCCGCCGTCGGCGGCACGCCGCTAGTCGTGGCAGAACGGATGAACGGGACCGCCAAGGCGCTCGGCGTGATCTACCTCAAGGACATCGTCAAGGAGGGCATCCGCGAGCGGTTCGACGAGATGCGCAGGATGGGCATCCGCACCGTCATGATCACCGGCGACAACCCGCTCACGGCCAAGGCGATCGCGGACGAGTCGGGCGTCGATGACTTCCTCGCCGAGGCGACGCCCGAAGACAAGATGGCCCTGATCAGGAAGGAGCAGGAGGGCGGCCACCTGGTCGCGATGACCGGCGACGGCACCAACGACGCCCCGGCACTCGCGCAGGCCGACGTCGGCGTGGCCATGAACACCGGGACCATGGCCGCCAAGGAGGCCGGGAACATGGTTGACCTGGACTCCAACCCGACGAAGCTCATCCAGATCGTGGAGATCGGCAAGCAGTTGCTGATCACCCGCGGTGCGCTCACGACGTTCTCCATTACGAACGACGTGGCGAAGTACTTCGCGATCATCCCGGCGATGTTCGCCAGCGTGATCCCTGCGCTGAGACACCTGAACATCCTGGACCTGCACAGCCCGAGGTCGGCGATCACCTCGGCGATCATCTTCAACGCGCTGATCATCGTCGCGCTGATCCCGCTG
>JASHSZ010000532.1 GCA_030040815.1 Streptosporangiaceae bacterium | reverse complement strand
GCTGCGCTGCCGGGCCTCGAGCCTGAGGTGGGGCTAGCCGCCGTCGTGCTCCTGGCTGCCAGCGGCGCGCGGCCGCGTGCTGTCCGGTGCTGAAACCGCGGATGCGCCGTGTGGCGCGATGGTCAGCGGCTGCTGGCTCCGTCGTTCGGGCACCGGCTTGCCGACGATCGCGTAGACCTCGGCGCCGTCGACGGTCTCCTTCTCCAGCAGCAGCGCGACGATCCGGTCGAGCTCGGCCAAGTGCGCCCGGATCAGCGAGACCGCAGTCTGTTCGGCGTTCCGCAGCATCCTGGCGACCTCCGCGTCGATGTTCGCCTGCGTTGCCTCGGCGTACGGCCTGCTCGAGAATCCGCCGCCGCCGCCCGCCCCGTCGCCCAGGAACACCGAGCCACCCTCCGGATAGCCGATCGGGCCGAGCTTGTCCGACAGCCCGTACACCCGGACCATCTTGGTGGCCAGATCGGTCGCCGCCGCCAGGTCGTTCGCTGCTCCGGTCGAGCCCTGACCGAGCTCGACGAGCTCGGCTGCCCGGCCGCCGAGCTGGACAGCCAGCGTCTGGGTGAGGTAGTCCTCGCCGTGCAGGTGCCGTTCGTAGAGCGGGAGCTGCTGAGTAACGCCGAGCGCCTGCCCGGCCGGCAGGATCGTCACCTTCGCCACCGGGTCGGCGTGCTCCGACAGGGCCGTCACCAGTGCGTGACCGGCCTCGTGCACCGCCACCGCGTGCTTCTCCTCAGGCAGCAGCACGTTGGAGCCCTCGCGCCGGCCGAGCAGGATCCGGTCCCGCGCGTTGTCGAAGTCAGCCGCGGTCAGCACGACCCGGCCATCGCGCACCGCGAAGATCGCCGCCTCGTTGGCCAGGTTCGCCAGGTCCGCGCCGGAGAATCCCGGTGTTCCCCTGGCCACGACGTCCAGGTCGACGTCCAGGCCGAGCTTCTTATCCCGGCAGTGCACCGCGAGGATCGCGGCCCGCTCGTCGAGCGTCGGCAGCGGGATGACGACCTGGCGGTCGAACCGGCCGGGCCGCAGCAGTGCGGGGTCGAGCACATCCGGCCGGTTCGTCGCGCCGAGCACGACGATCCCGGCCCGCGGGTCGAAGCCGTCCAGCTCGGAGAGTAGCTGATTGAGGGTCTGCTCGCGCTCGTCGTTCGCGACGATCTGCCCGGCGCCGCCCCGGCGCTGGCCGATGGCGTCGATCTCGTCCACGAAGATGATAGCCGGGGCGGCTTTGCGGGCCTCCGCGAAGAGGTCGCGCACCCGCGCCGCGCCGACGCCGACGAACAGCTCCACGAAGCTGGATCCGGTGACCGAGAAGAACGGCACCGAGGCCTCGCCCGCAACCGCCCGCGCCAGCAGCGTCTTGCCGGTGCCGGGCGGACCGACCATGAGCACGCCGCGCGGCGCCGTCGCGCCAGCCCGCTGGTACCGGTCTGGGCTGCGCAGGAAGTCGACGACCTCGCTGATCTCGGCCTTCGCACCGTCGTAGCCGGCCACGTCGCTGAACCGGGTCTTCGGCCGCTCGGCGTCGAAGACCTGCGCCCTCGACCGGCCGACGCCCATGACACCCTGCAGCGAGCTGCCCGTCCGGCGCGCCATCCACCGGAAGATCAGGAAGAGCGCCGCAAACGGCAGCACCAGGAAGATGAGGATCTCGATCAGCAGACCACCGAGCGAGCTGGGCGGCGCCTCGTACGTGGTGGCGACCCCTGCTGACTTCAGGCTGTCGGCGAGCGGCGAGCCCGGCGTGATTGGCGGCGTCACGGCCGAGTAGTCCTTGCCGTCCGTGAACGTGCCGGTAACCGTGACGTTCGCGCCCTCCGAGGACGGGCTCGGGATGTCGACGGTCTTGATCTTGTGGGCGGCCACGTCGCTGGTGAACTGCGAGTAGGTCAGCACGGACTGCGGCGTCGTCTGCACGAGCGCTGGCACGATCCAGATCAGGATGATCACCAGCCAGAACAGCCAGAGCCAGCGCGACCACGCTGGTGGCCGCGGCGGTGCACTACCGACAGGCTTGTCCCCAGGGGGCGGCGTCGCGGGCGTTTTGCTCATGAGTCATTCTTACTTACTCATGAGTCATGCTTAAGCCGACCTGGGCTGGTTGCGGCTACGCGGCGAGGCGCGCACCGTCCTTGATGGCGGCTGGGAACACCGTCCGACCCGGCGGCAGCAGCTCGCGACGCTGTGCTGGGCTTAGCTGGGCGCGCAGCATCGCCCGGCCGCGATGGATTCTAGACATGACCGTACCGACCGGGATGTTCAGGAGCTCCGCAATCTCGGCGTACCGGTAGCCCTCGACGTCGGCCAGGTAGATGACCGCCTTGTGGGCGACGGGCAGCGCGGTGAGGGCGCGGATTACGTCCGAGTCGCCTAGTCGGCCGAGCGCCTCTGCCTCGGCCGACCTCGCCGCCGGAGCGGCAGCGGACCGGGCGCCCGCCTCCTCCTCGGCCGTGAGCACCTCGGCCGGCCGGCGGCTGCGCTGCCTGCACCCGCTGTAGAAGGTGCTGAGCAGGATCCGGTAGAGCCAGCCGCCGAGGTTGGTGCCGGGGGTGAACTGATGGAACTTCGAGTAGGCCCTGGCCAGCGTGTCCTGGACGAGATCCTCAGCGTCGCAGTGCTGGTGGGTCAGCCGGAGCGCGACGGCGTACAACTGGGGGGCGTGGGGGAGCGCAAGCTCCTCGAAGGTGTCGCCCGGGCAGGTGGCCGCAGCTGCCGTGGCGTGCATGAGATGCCTCCTTGGTTGCCTGCAGTTACCACGAAGTAACTTCTAGCAAGTAACCATCTCGCGCCCGGCCGGCGGGCACATCGGGCAGAGCCTGAGCTAATGCCGGTGGCATCCCTGAGTTAAGAACAAGTAAGGCATTGACGTGCCGGGCAGCGTGGGCCACCAGCTCACGGCGCCCATGCTGGCCGGTCTTGGCCACCAGGCTGGCAACGTGAGTCTCGACCGTTTTCGGCGATATATACAGCCGTTCGGCGATCTGACTGTTGGAGTATCCGCGTGCGATCAGCAGGTACACGTCCATCTCCCTGCTGGTGACGCCGAGCCGGCTGAGCTGCGCCGGTACCTTCGCCGAGCCGCGGCCCGAGCGCGGTACCGGAACGCCCGCCCGGCGAAGGAGGCCGCGGCAGGCCGACGCCAGCGGAGCGTGACCGGTCGCCTCGAAGCTGGCGGCAGCCTCTCGCAGCCATGCCACCGGCTCGCCCCAGCCGTCGTCGAGCGCGGACTGGGCGACCAGCCGCAGGGCGAGATGATTCCACCACGGCGCAAACGGGGCGAATGCCGCGGCACCCTCGGCTGCCAGGGAGGTGGCGCGCTGCCGCTGTCCGGCTCGCCCGGCCAGGACCGCCCGTGCGTAAGCCAGGCACCCCCCAGACCAGCTGACCGCGGCCCCCACCCGCTCGGCCTGCTCGATCGCCGCTTCGGCGGCGCCGCCGCTGATGGCCGCGAGCAGCGCACGCAGGCCCCAGGCTCGGCCGCGCGCGACGACCGGGATCTGCAGCGGTGAGTAGTAGCCGCGGGCCCGGCGCGGGTCGCTCAGCATCTGGGCCGCGTACTCCTCTGCGCTCGCACTGTAAGCCGCGGCCCGCGCGACCTCATCGCGGAACAGCGCGGCGACGACCCGCACCTGGCCGACGGTGGTCAGCAAGACCTCGGGATCGGCTGGCAGAACTGCCTCGGCTCGCTGCGCGGAGTCCTCGACCGCAGGTGCGTCGCCACGGATCCCGAAGGCGAGGCCTCGCAAGCACAAGGCGAACGCCTCGATCCGGCGCGAGCCGATGAGGCGCGCCCCGAGTTCGCACTCGCCTGCCTCGGCCAGCGCCTGATCGGTATCGGTGCTCAGGCTGAGTAGGTTGGCGAGCTGGAGGTCGATCGTCGTCGCGATGGAGAACAGCCCGGCCTCATGCGCGAGCTTTTGCACGTCGCGCAGCCCGCTGGTCTGTCCGACCTCGAGCATGTCGTAGGTCGCCAGGCGGTGCAAGGCAGCGATCCGCCATACACCGAGCCCGCGCTTGTCGGCAATCTTGTGCGCTCGCTCGAATGCGGCCCGGGCGCCGCCCAGGTTCCGGATCCGCTCGATCCGGCCGATCATGCCGAGCGATTCGACGGCAACCTCAGCCGCCCAGCTGTCCAATCCGGCAGCTTCGGCGGCAGCCAGTGATCGGCGCGCCAGCTCCTCCGCCCGGTCAAGGTCGCCCGAAACCAGGGCGTACCGGGCGGTGGCCACGTCTGCCCGGCTCGCCAGCTCTGGCTCCTGCAACCGGTCTGCGATATCGCGGGCGACCGCGAGGTTCTCGGCGGCCACATCCAGGTTGTCCTCCGGGCGCGTGCTAGCAGCCCGAAGCCGGATCAGCGCCTCCCGCCGCCGGTCGGCGGGGCCGAGCCGGGCAAGCAGGTCGGTCATGAGCGGGCCAAGCTGGGCGCATTGACCCGAGAGAGCGAGCGTGTCGACGAGCGCCTCGTCGATGTCGATATCGAGCCCAGCGGGGGCCAACGGGCCCGCCTCGGCGAGCAGCCGCCGCGCGTCCTGCAGCGCGGCGGTCCCGCTGGTGATGGCTGCCTGCCGGAGTGCGCGCCGACCCGCCGTCAGCAGCAGACGGGCCGCGTCGACCGGCTGGCCAGCAGACGCCCGCAACTCGGCGGCGAGCACGCACCAGGGGCCTGGCAGACCCGGATGTGCCGTCTCGACCGCAGTCGCCGCGCGCGCCGACCGAGCCGCGCGCTCCGGCGGCAGCAAGTCGGAAACGATCGCGTCCCTGGTGAGGCTGTGCCGGAACCGGAACGCGCCGGTCTCGGCGAGGATCGGCTCGATCAGCTGGACCTCATGGGCCTGATGCAGCGCGTCGAGCGTCTCCGACTCGGTGACCTCGGCGACGCTCGGCAGTAGCGCCCAGTCGAACTGCCGACCGAGGACCGCGGCGGACACGATCACGCTACGAGCCTGGCGGCCCAGCCCGGCGATGCGATTGCGTACCGATCCGACGATCGACTGCGGCACGCCGGTGACGATGTCCGCGTCAACCTGCCAGCCGTCCGGCGCGTGCACGAGCTCCCCGGACGACACTGCCGCGGCCAGGATCTCCTCGACCGCGAACGGCAGCCCGTCGCAGTGCGCGAGCAGCTCGCTGACCGGCTCTGGTACCTCGGTGACATCCAGGCAGGCGGCCGCCATCTGGCCGACGGCCCGCGGTGACAGTCGCGCAACCTCGACGGTGCTGGCGGCTCGCCGCGCGGTGAGGGAACGGACCAGGTCGAGCCCTGGCGATGGCGCGGTGTCCCGGACTGTGATGAGGCAGGCGACGTCGGCGGAGCCGATGTTGTCGCAGAGGTACTCCACGATGGCGACAGTTTCCGGGTCCGCCCAGTGCAGGTCCTCGAGCACCAGCAGCCCGCCGGGCCACGCTGGCAGCGACAGCATCCGCAGCAGCGCTTCGCCGATGATGACCGGAGACACCTCCGCGTCGCTGGCATCTGGGCGGCTCCACTCCGGCACCAGGGTGCCGAGTGCAGCGCGGTAGTCGGCGATGCCAGGCGCGGCCGGAACCACACCAGCCCGGGCCGCTCCCATCAGGGCTTCGGTGATAGGCCGAAACGGGACGGGCACCGACGACTCGGTGGCACGCCCGCTGAGGATGAAGAAGCCTCGCTCGGCCGCCACCGTGGTCGCCTCTCTGACGAGCCTGGACTTCCCGATCCCGGCGTCGCCGGTGACGAAGACCGCGCGGCCGCGGCCCTGGCCCGCGCCGTCAAGGGCGTCGGTCAGGGTCCGCAGCTCGGTGCGCCTGCCGATGAGGACCGGGCACAGCATCGGCTCCATCGCCCGATACTACAAGAGTGATGTGACCGTAACTATCTGTAATTTCCGCAGGTTGGAAGGGAAATTTACCCGCCGGACCGGCCTCACACGTTGTCAATGAGAGGCCCGACCGTAGCGCAGGCCGACTGGAAATCGGGACTGTCCAGGCCGAGGGCGTTCAGCAGGTCGTGTAGGGCATTCCAGTCATGTCCTATCGATAGGTGATCACTGCGATCCTGCGGGCACTGACTCTGCAGCGTGATGTTCTGGCCACTGCTGGCGGTCGGGAGGAAGGCGGTGGTGCAGGGAGTCACCCTCGGTGGTCAGCTGACCCGCCGACGCGGCAACGTCGCCGGTCGCCCAGATGCCGTCAGCGGCAGCGTCTGGCCGTAATTGAACGCGTAGACGCAGTACCCGTTGTTCGCCAGCGCCGGCGACAGGGCTCCGAAGCTGTTGTACATGCTGCTGAAGGTGCTCCTCGGTCAGGATGACCGGGTAGGGGTGCGCGGCGGGCGGGGTCACCGGACCTTTGCTCCCGCAGGCGCGGCGCTGAAGTTCCACAACAACGTCGA
>JASHSZ010000531.1 GCA_030040815.1 Streptosporangiaceae bacterium | reverse complement strand
CGGCCCGACCGCAAGGGAGGCGATGTTGAAGGCGCGCCGCGAGAACAGCCCGGCGACGTGCGTGAGCACGCCTGGTTTGTTCTCCACCAGCACGGACAGCGTGTGCGTCGTCATCACGGCTCCATTTCCCGGCGCGTCGCGGCGCGCTGCTCGTCGGGGCTGAACTCCGGGCCCAGCAGGATTTCGTCGTTCGGCCGTCCGGCCGCCACCATGGGGAACACGCCCTCCCGGTCATGGGTGCGGAAGTCGGCAACCACGGGCACGTCACTCGGCGCCAGCGCCTTGTCGAGCACCGCGTCGACCTCGTCGGCGCGGTCGCAGCGCAGCCCCACGCAGCCGTACGCCTCGGCCAGCTTGACGTAGTCAGGGATGGCGGTGCCGAGCTCGACGGAGGAGTACCGCTCGTCGTAGAACAGCTCCTGCCACTGCCGGACCATGCCGAGGAACCCGTTGTTGAAGATCAGCACCTTGATGGGGATCTTCTCGATCGCGCAGGTGGCCAGCTCCTGGGCGGTCATCTGGAAGCAGCCGTCGCCGTCGATGGCGACGACGGTCTCGCCCGGCCGGCCGACCTGTGCGCCCATGGCGGCCGGCACCGCGAAGCCCATCGTGCCGGCCCCGCCGGAGTTGATCCAGCTGCGCGGCCTGGTGAAGGTGTAGTGCTGCGACGCGTGCATCTGGTGCTGGCCGACCCCGGCCACGATGATCGCGTTGCCGCCGGTCAGCGCCGACAGCCGCTCGGTGACGTACTGCGGCTTCAGCGGGCCGTCGGAGTGCTGGGTATAGCGCAACGGGAACTGCCGCTTCCAGCCGTCCAGCACCGCCCGCCAGTCGCCGGTCTGCGGGGCTGCGCCGCCCGCGACCGCGGCGGCGACGGCGTCGGCCAGCTCAGCCATCGTGAGCCGCAGATCACCGACGATAGCCACGTCGGCAGCGCGGTTCTTGCCGATCTCGGCCGGGTCGATGTCGGCGTGCACGATCCTGGCGCGCGGCGCGAAGTCAGCCAGCTTGCCGGTCACCCGGTCATCGAACCGGGCACCGAGCGCGACGATGAGGTCGGCCTCCTGGAGCGCGGCGACGGCGGGGTAGGTCCCGTGCATGCCCGGCATGCCGAGTGCCAGCGGGTGGGAGTCGGCGATAGCGCCGCGCGCCATCAGGGTCGTGGTCACCGGTGCCTGGGCGAGCTCGGCGAGCCGCAGCAGGTCAGCGTGCGAGTCCGACTTGATCACGCCGCCGCCGACGTACAGCACCGGCCGGCGGGCCTGCAGCAGCAACTGCGCGGCCGCCTCGATGGCGGCCCGGCTCGGCGGCGCGGGTAGCTGGTAGCCGGGCAGGTTCATGGGTGGCGGCCAGTCGGTCACCCGCCACGGCGCGGTGGCCTGCTGCACGTCCTTGGGCACGTCGACCAGCACCGGGCCCGGCCGGCCGGTGGTGGCGATGTGAAAGGCCTCGGCGATCGCGGCGGGGATCCGCTCGGGCTCGGTCACCAGTTCGTTGTGCTTGGTGATCGGCAGCGTGATGCCGGTGATGTCGGCCTCCTGGAACGCGTCTGTGCCGATAAGGCTGCGGCCGACCTGCCCGGTGATGGCGACCATCGGCACCGAGTCCATGTAGGCGTCGGAGAGGGCGGTCACCAGGTTCGTCGCGCCAGGGCCGCTGGTGGCCATGCACACACCGGGCTTGCCAGTCGCCCACGCGTAACCCTCGGCGGCGTGCCCCGCGCCCTGCTCGTGCCGCACGAGCACGTGCCGGAGCCGGGATGACAGCAGCGGGTCGTAGGTCGGCAAGATCGTACCGCCGGGAAGCCCGAAGACTACCTCGACGCCCTGCCGTTCGAGGCTGCGCACGAGTGCCTGGGCGCCGGTGAGTTCTTCCACAGGTCTTGCTCCTTCTCAGGTCTGCTGCGGTCCCAACAAAAAACCTCCCTGCCGGTCCGGCAAAGAGGTGGTAGCGCGAGCCCCGCTGCGGGTTCGCGCTACGTGATAATAAGTACGAGGTGCCGACGAAGGCTCACGCCTCAATCTCCCGGATGTAGACGCCGTGCATCAGCGATCTTGTGCCGCTCACGGTACAGGCTACACGACCGCGAGTGGTGACCGGGGTCACTCTAGGCCAGCGACGACAGATTTTTCAGGTCGCTGCCGGTCCAGTGGCGCGATCTGGTCCTCGTGCCGCAACGTGGGCCCGCCGTCCGCCAGCCCGTCCGGCTGCTACCGCAGCTCCGGCAGGCTGGCGGACGACCGGCTCCGTCTTTTCCGCCGTCAGCCAGATCCGAGCACGCCGAGCGGGCTCGGCGCGGCGTACTCGATCTGGATGACAGTCTGGCCGTTGGCCAGCACCGGCCCGGCCTTCTGGGGGGCAGGGAAGGTCGCCTGTGCACTCAGCACCTGCTGCATCACCTGAAGGTAGTCCGACCGTGACACGAGGGCGTTCGCGTCAAACTCCGCCAGTTGGACCCCGCGGAACGGGATGCCCTGGCTCGCACCAGGACCGGCGTCGCCAAAGGCCAGGATATCGATCGGCTCCTGATAGCAGAGCGCCTGCAGCACGAGCAGCACACGCGAGTCGACATCGCCCGCCTCGAGCTCGCTCTCGGCCGTCGCCGAGGCCGAGATATAACCGCTGTTTATCAGCTGCTGTCCCATCGCCATCCGGGCCTGCACATCCTGGCTCAGCGCGGCCTGGTACGCGGTCGCCCCGGCTGAATCGATCGGCTGGATGCTGACTGAGCCGAAGCTGGCCAGGACCGCCGGAGCGACGTAGTTACCGAGGCTCGGATTCGTCTCGAATAGGCCACGGAGCTCAGGGGTCACGACGACGATGCTGGCGCTCAATAGTGATGGCGAGTTCA
>JASHSZ010000530.1 GCA_030040815.1 Streptosporangiaceae bacterium | reverse complement strand
GCACCTCCGGCCACGGACGAGGCTGCATGGACATGACGACCCGATTCTGCAGCCGGAACGGGGAAGGGGGGAAGCGCCGGCCGCACGCCGATCATCACCATCAGCCGGCGCAAAGTCACATACCAAGCACAGTGAGTCATAAGTTAATTAGCCAACAGGGCCGTCGGTGGGAGCAAAAGCCATATAATGAGCTGATTTTTGGCTACTTCGGTCGCCATTGGTCCGTGGCAGTCGCCATTGGCCCAACGAGCAGTCGCCATGGCTCGCTACCGGTCCGCCCATGGCTCGCTACCGGTCCGCCCATGGCTCGCTACCGGTCGCCCGTGGCTCGCTACCGGTCGCCCGTGGCTCGCTACCGGTCGCCCGTGGCTCGCTACCGGCCGCCAGGGCTCACGAACGGTCGCCATGGCGTGGGACGGGCAGCCGATGCGCCTGGTCAGTTCGCGACTGCTGGCAGCCTCAGCACGCCGCAGCGAGGATCTCGGCAACGGCGTCCTTGTGTGCGCTGAGCCAGGCGACCTGGGCCAGCATGCCGGTTTCCGGCCGTCCCGAGCGGACGCGCTTGGCGATCATCTGCAGGCCCCGGCCGCGCAGGTACACCGCGACGAGGCGGGCCTGGTCGGCAGTGACCGTGCGCACGCTGGCGTAGCCGCGCAGAAACTGCTGAACTCGGGCCGCGTCGAGGTAGTCCGCCGCCTGGTGCGGGCGCCCGCTGCGCCATAGGCCGTAGCCGATGTCAGCGAGCGGCGACTCGACGTGGGCCAGCTCGAAGTCGATGACGCCCGCCGCGACCGGCGGCGCGCCCGCGGCGACGACGTTGTGGCAGGTGAAGTCGCCGTGGATGACCAGCGGTCCGGGACCCGCGCGACCGGCCTCCGCGAGGTCGGCGGCGAGGTCGGCGGCCAGGCTCCTAATGCTGGCAGCCCGATCCCGGCTGACGCCCGCGGCCTCGACTTGGCCAGACAGGAGGATAGCGGGCACGTCGGCGAGCGGTGCCGCGGAAGGACGCTGAGCCGCCGGCTCGAGCGCGGCGGCCGCGACGTGATACCGGCCCATCAGGGCGCCGATCTCCGCCATCGGCGGCGCGGGAGACCAGCCGACAACCTCGCCAGGCAGGAACGTGACAAGCTGCCACAGCGACCCGGCGCAGATCGCCCACGAACGACCGCCGAACGCCGGCAGCGGCCGTGGTGCCGGAAATCCGGTGGACTCGAGCCTGCCGAGGAAGCCGTGCAGCCACCCGACGTCCTCGGTAGTCCGTTCGGCGGCGGCGTTGTCAGCCAGCGCCGTCTGTCTCAGCAGACCCCGTTCCTGCCGCCACTCGACCAGCCACGCGCGCCCTTCGCGCGGCGGCGGCAGCGTGGCGAGCGCGATCAGGCCCGCGTCGGCCAGCAGCCAGGCCGCTGGCGGGGCGTCGGTCATGCACCGGATCGTCGCACGGCGACGGCCGGGCCAGCCAGGCTAGATCGCGGTGCCGCCGATCCCGGCCAGCGGGTGTCGGACCCGCTCGCCCGAGCCGTCCCGCCGCCCCGTCGGCGGCGGTAGGTCGACAGGCGTGCCCGCCTCGGTGGCACCGCGTGCGGGCGCTGGGCCTGCCCACGCCAGCACCAGCGCGTCCTCGCCCTTGAGGAACCGGTGGCACCGCACTCCGCCGGTCGCCCGGCCCTTGGGCGGGAACTCGGCGAACGGGCTGACCTTGACCGTCATGGCGGACGTCCCCGGCAGCGCGGCCGCGCTGCCAGCGACCGTCACTACCACCGGCAGCGGCTCGTCTTCGGTGTCCTCGACCGCGCCGAACCAGATCACGCTGGCCTGCGGCGCAAGCCGGATGCCGGCCATCCCCGCCGCGGCCCGGCCCTGCGGCCGGACAGTGGATGCCGGGAACCGCAGCAGCTGCGCGTCGCTCGTGATGAACACCAGCTCGGCGTCCTCGCTATCCAGCTGGACCGCGCCGACGACACGGTCGCCGTCGCGCAGCGCGATGACGTCGAAGTCGGCGGCGCTCTGTGGGTAGTCAGGCGTGACGCGCTTGACCACGCCCTGGGCCGTGCCCAGGGCGAGGCCCGCCCCCGCCGCGTCAACCGCGACGATGCCGACGACCATCTCGCCGGCTGCCGTCGTCACAAACTCGGTGATCGGCGCGCCACCTGACAGCGCGGGCGAATGAGCGCTCGGCGGCAGCGCCGGCAGCTCGAGCACGCCGAGCTTGATCAGCCGGCCAGCCGACGTCACGACTCCGATGGTGCCGCGTGCGGTCGTGGTCACCTGCGACACGATGACGTCATGCGCCGCGCGCTGTCCAGCCGAGTCCCGGGACGGCGGCGACGGCGCTCGACCCCGTGCCGTCCCCTCGTCCTCACCGGTCTCGTCGTCGTGCGCGTCGGCAGCCGACCGGGCAGCGGTGCGGGCCAGCAGGCCGGCTGACGACAGCAGCACCACGCACGGCTCGTCTGCGACTTCAAGCGGCACCGCCGCCGTCCTGGTCGCGCCGGTGCCCTCGAGCAGCACCGTGCGACGTGGTGTGCCGAACTTCTCGGCCACGCTCGCCAGCTCGGCCGACACGAGCGCGCGCAGCCGCTGCTCGGACTCGAGGATCGCGGTTAGCTCGGCGATCTCGCCCTCCAGCGTCTCCCGCTCGCGATCGAGCTCCAGCCGGTCGTAGCGGGTCAGCCGCCGCAGCGGCGTGTCGAGTATGTACTGCGCCTGGATCTCGGACAGGTCGAAGACGGCCATCAGCCGCTCCTTCGCGGCCGCTGCGTCGTCGCTGGAGCGGATGACCTGGATCACTTCGTCGATATTGAGCAGCGCGATGATGAGGCCGTCCACCAGGTGCAGCCGGTCGGCCCTCTTACGGCGGCGGAACTCGCAGCGGCGCCGGACGACGTCGATGCGGAAGTCAACGTAGATCTGCAGCAGCTCGCGCAGCCCGAGCACGCGGGGCTGACCGTCGACCAGCGCCACGTTGTTGATCCCGAACGTCTCCTCCATGGGCGTCAGCCGGTAGAGCTCCGCCAGCACGGCCTCCGGTACGAACCCCGACCGGACCTCGATTACCAGCCGCAGGCCGTTGCGCATGTCGGTGAGATCCTTGAGGTCGAGCACGCCAGAAAGCTTCTTGGCCTGCACGAGGTCCTTGATCCGGGCGATCACCTTCTCCGGACCGACGCCGTAGGGCAGCTCGGTCACCACGATCCCGGTGCGCCGCGGCGTGAGCTTCTCGATCCTGGCCGCCGCCCGGGTGCGGAACACACCGCGGCCGGTCTGGTATGCCTCCCTGATCCCGTCGAGCCCGATGATCTTCCCGCCGGTTGGCAGATCCGGCCCCGGCACGAAGCGCATGAGCGTGTCAAGGTCAGCGTCCGGATGCGCGATCAGGTGCCGGGCGGCGGCGATGACCTCCCCGACGTTGTGCGGCGCCATGTTGGTGGCCATGCCGACCGCGATCCCGGACGCGCCGTTGACCAGCAGGTTGGGGAACGCAGCGGGCAGCACCTCGGGCTGCGTCTCGGTGCCGTCGTAGTTCGGGACGAAGTCGACGGTGTCTTCGTCGAGGGAGCTCGTCATTTCCAGCGTGGCGGGCGCCATCCTCGCCTCGGTGTAGCGCATCGCGGCCGGCGGGTCCTCGCCGCCCAGCGAGCCGAAGTTCCCGTGACCGTCGACGAGCGGCAGCCGCATGGCCCACGGCTGTGCCATCCGGGCGAGCGCGTCGTAGATCGCGCTGTCCCCGTGCGGGTGCAGGCGGCCCATGACCGCGCCCACGACCTGCGCGCACTTGACGTACGAGCGGTCGGGCCGCAGGCCCATCTCGCTCATCATGTACAGGATCCGGCGCTGGACAGGCTTCAGTCCGTCCCGCGCGTCCGGCAGCGCGCGCTGGTAGATCACCGAGTACGCGTACTCCAGGTAGCTGCCGCGCATCTCCTCGGTGACGTCGATGTCGACGATGTTCTCCTCGAACACGGTGTCGCCGTCGACGCCGTTCCCGGTGCCGGGGGGGCGACCACCGCGGCTGCCACGGCCGCGGCCACCTGGTGGGGGTGTTGTCGTGCTGCGTCTGGCCATGCCGTCATTGTGCCGCCAGCCGGGCGGTGGGTCGCGTGCCGCGGGCCGGCGCGCCGGCCCGCGCAGCCAGCGTTGGCCGCTGCCCGTGCTAGCGGCCCTGCGCTGCGGCGTCATCCTCGTGCGACGCCGGGCGCGTGGTCTTGTGCGCGTAGTCGAAGAATCGGTAGGTAAAGCCGCCGCCGGTCCACTCGGCCCGCAGCCGCGTGCGTCGCTCGACCCGGCGCAGGGCCGACAGCAACACGCGGTTGACCTCACGCGCGTCCGCGCCGTCCATGACGCCCTCGACGTGCAGGCCTTGCGCATTCTCGGTGATCGTGGCGGCCTCCACCGTCTGGGCGAGCACGGGACGCACGGCCGCGAGGCGCTCGGAGGACACGTCCGCGACAACGGCGAAGCGGGCCATCGGCTCAGTCTGTCATGATCCACGCCGACGGAACGGCTCGATGAGCTGCTCGGCGAGTAGCAGCAGGGCCGGCCCGGTCGCTGGGTCCTGCTCCACCGGGACGGGCCGTCCGGCCAGGCCGGTTGCTCCCACGGTGGCGCCACGTGCCGGGAACGCTGCGCAGCCGGCCAGCGCGTCCCAGATGGTCAGCACGACGCCGAGATTGACGCGCTGGCTGTCGGGGTCGTGATGCAGCCGGTGGTAAGCGGGACTCACGATGATCCGGCCCACCGGGCCGAAGGTCCAGCGCAGATTGGCGTGCTGAAGAGTTCCGAGGCACACGTAGCCGGTAATGAGCACCGGAGCTATCGGACGGTTCGGCATCAGCGCCACGACCGGAACGGTTGCCAGTAGGAACCCGGTCGTGTGCATGAGCGGGTGGGCGCGGAACGAGCTGAGCACGCTCAGCTCCTCCTGGCTGTGGTGCAGCGCATGGAAGCGCCACAGCGCGCCGAGCCGGTGATCGGCAAGGTGGGCGAGCCAGTTGGCGGCGTCCATGGCAACGATCGTGAGGGGAACGACCAGCCATCCCGCCCAGTTCTGGGTCCATCGCAGTTCGATCCAGCGGGCGTTTTCCTCGAGCAGCGCGGCCGCTCCGAAGCTCAGCAGGGTCATCAGCGGGATCACGACGATGGCGTGCAGGGCCAGGAAGCACACATCCTGAACGTGGCCGCGCGCGAGCACGGGACGGCGCTCGGCCGGCCACCCGCGCTCGCAGATCCCCGTCGCCACGACAAGCGCCACCAGTAGCGGAGCAGCCAGCTCGGCGCGGCCCGCCGAAAGCACGGCTGCAAGACGGCCTTGCCGGAGTAGTTCGGCGACGGCGACCCAGACGATAACGACGGCGAGTCCGGCCAGCGCAACCGAGGGGAGGCTCAGCCGTCGCCAGCTCGCCAGCCCGGCTCCTGCCCGCCCCCGATTTTCGGCGGCAGGGACCGGCGATGCTAGCGCCTGGAACTGCGAAGCGGACACTGGAGCTCCTCGACTCGGTGCCATGCCGGACGCGACTTCGACGAATCTCCGGTTGCTGATTAAGACGAGCGGCAGCCAGCCGGGGTTCATCCGTCCTGGGGTAGTCGGGGTGATCAGCAGCCGAGGGCCGTAGCGAGCTGGTCGAGCCCGTCGGCTTCGAGCAGGCCCGCCAGCGCCGGCGGGGCCACGGCTGGCCCACCGGGCCCCCACTCCAGGGGCCGGCGCACGAAGAGCGGGTGAATTCCTAGCGCGGCGGCGGCCTGCAGGTCGGACGGATGCGCGGCAACCATCCCGGCGTCCGCAGGCTCGCAGTCGAGCAGGCCAAGTGCCGTGCGGTACACCTCAGGGTCGGGCTTGTAGCTGCCGGCCAACTGCGCGGACAGGACGACGTCCACCCGCAGGTCGGAGAACTTCAGCAGGTCGGCGAGCAGTGCCACGTGGCCGTTGGAGAGCGTGGCCGTGACGTGCCCCCGCCGCAGTCGGTCGAGCCCTGCCCGGCTGTCCGGCCAGGCCCGCAACTGCCGCCAGCCCTGCACGAGCGACTCATGGTCCTCGGCTGAGAGCCGTACGGCTCGCCTGGCTAGAACCTCGCTGAGCGTCTCGCGTTGCAAACTGTCGAGGTCACGCCAGGCAGCGCCGTGCCGAACCGAGTCCATCGCCGGCTGATACGCGCGCCGCCAGTCGTCGATGATGGCCGCCCAGTCGGGCCCGTGGGCCGTCGCCTCGGCGAGGTCGATCAGGCTGGCCCGCCAGTCGACTAGCGTCCCGAAGACATCGAACAGCAGGACGCGCAGTGGCTTCACAGCCGTCAGTATGCCTTCCTGTGGCAGGGTCGGAGATGTCGATGGGGACTCACGCAGTGGCAGTCTGGAGGAGCATGCAGCTAACCCTGTTTACCATCGCGCGCGGCGGTCGCGGCCGACTGAGCACGATGACGCGGCCACGCGGGGGTGACTGGCTGAACGCTGAGTTCCGCGGACTAGCAAGAACCGGGGTGACGGTAGTGGTCAGTTTATTGACCGATGCAGAAGCCGCCGAGCTGGACCTGCTGCGCGAAGCTGACGCAGCCCGTGCGGCTGGCATCGAGTTTTACCGGCTGCCGACCCCGGACCGAGAGGTACCAGAACGGTCCGCTGTGCTCGCTATCGCGGGGATGCTCGTGCATCAGCTGACCGAGGGTGCGAACGTGGCGGTGCACTGCCGTTACGGCATCGGCCGGTCCTCCACGCTCGCCGCCGCTGTCATGGTCCTTGAGGGCGCTGACCCGGAGGACGCATGGGCTCGCATTGCTGTCGCCAGGGGCTTACCTGTCCCGGACACGACCAGCCAGCGCGCGTTCGTCGCGACGCTTGCGTCGAACGGCTAGCCACGGGATCACGTGCGTCGGCAAAACGTCTCCTTAATTTCAGCCGCCGTGGGGTCATCGGAGAACTCCCGTCTGCCGGCCCAACGTAGCTTCGCGTGATGCTGACTCGTCGCAAGTTCCTCCAGATCTCTGCCGCGTCCTCCGGTCTCGCCGTCACCGGCACCGACCTCCTCAGCCGGGCCATCGCCAACGCTTCGAGCACGATTCGCGCTGACGGTTCTCGCGGAGTGCGCCACGTCGTGATCCTCATGATGGAGAACCGGTCGTTCGACCACTTCCTCGGCTGGCTACCTGGCGCCGACGGCCGACACGACCTGGCGTTCGTGTCCGCGGTCGACGGCAACACCTACCCGAACTATCCGCTCGCTCCGGACTTCCAGGGGTGCGGCTACAGCGACCCGGATCATAGCTGGGAAGGCTGGCTTGTCCAGTACAACTACGGCAAGCTCGATGGCTTCCTGCAGCGGCCCACGACTCCGGCCGACAACCCGGGCGTGACCCTCGCAGCGGCGAACACGTTCCCGATCGGCTACTACACCAACTTCAACCCGGACGGGACCCGCAAGGCCCTGCCCGACCTGCCCGTCATCGGCGCGCTCGCCGAGCACTACACGACGCTTGACCACTACTTCTGCGCGCTCGCCGCCGAGACCTATCCCAACCGGTTCTACCAGCACGCCGGCCAGACCGACCGGGACCACAACTCCGAGGTAGTGTCGACGCTGCCGACCATCTGGGACCAACTCTCTCCCATCCCTAACACCAGCGGCATCCCGACCGGCGGCTACTACTACGTGGACGCCCCGTTCCTGGCCCTGTGGGCCAGCCCCGCGATCGAGCCAGGGGCAACCTTCAAGTACCAGGCGTTCATGCATCCCTTCTCGGACGCCGACGCCGCCACGGCCGCGCTGTCGTCCGGCACGTCCTTTGTCGCGGCCTGCCAGAACGGCACCCTGCCGAACGTGTGCTACATCGATCCCGCCTTCGACACCGAGGCGAACGGGACCTCCGGCGACGATCACCCGCAGGGCGACATCCGGCTCGGTGAGCGGTTCATCGCCGACGCCTATCACGCCCTGGCCGACAACGGTTACCTGGACGACACCGTGTTCATCGTGACGTTCGATGAGTGGGGCGGCTTCTACGACCATGTGCCGCCGCCACAGGTCATCGACAACACCAATCCAGCCGACGTGATGCACGCCGGTGACAGCACGACCCCGACGGACGGCCAGCTCTATCCGAACTACGCGCAGCTCGGCTTTCGGGTGCCAGGGCTGGTGATTTCCAACCTCGCCCGGCCGCACCACGTCGTGCACACCGGCCCGTTCGAGCACTGCTCCAGCCTCGCGCTCATCGAGTCGACCTTCGGCCTGACGCCGCTGACCGCCCGCGACCGGTATGCCCGCAACCTGCAGGAGGTCTTGCTGCCAGCTCCGGTACCAGCGCCTTACGCGGTCTCGCCGTCCGCGATCCCAACGAGTTCGGACGTCATCGGCCCGGCGATCAGCCCGCCGTCCGAGTCGGAGCTGCAGATACTCGAGGGCACCGCGCAGTTCGACCCGGCGGCCATCTGCTCGGCCGACAGCGTGCAGTCGGTATCGCCGGCACCAGTGAACTACCCGCCACTACCGCAGACGTTCGGTGGCATCCCTGGCCTGTTTGGCACGTCCGGGATGGCGGACCTGTTCAAGACGTACACCGGGAACGCGGTCGAGCAGGGCTGACGTTCGCTGCTCGGCCGAGCCAACGGTGCCCACCCGATCGGAGCTGGCCCGGCCGAGCAGCTCGTAGCTGGCGAGCCGGGCGGCGTGGGCGAAGGTGTTCGTCGTCACCATGAGCTCGTCGGCGCCGATGCTCGTGACCAGCTCGTCTAGCAGCTCGATGACGGTGGTGGGATCACCGACGACGTGCGAGCCGGTCGCCTCGGCGATCACCGTCTGCTCGGCGGCTGAGTACTGCCGCTCGGCGGCCTCTTCCGGGCTCGGCAGCGTGGCCGGACGTCCGGCGCGCAGCCGCAGCGTCGACAGGCGCGACGATCCGTGTAGCCAGCGCGCCGTCGCTACATCCTCCGCGCACACCACCGACACGCTGATCACGCAGTACGGCTCCGCAAGCGCTGCGGACGGCCTGAAGGTCTGGCGGTACAGGGCAACCGCGGGCCTGGCGTTGGCGGCGCTGAAGTGATACGCGAACGCAAACGGCAGGCCGAGTCGGCCGGCCAGCTCGGCGCTGTAACCGGTCGAGCCGAGCAGCCAGACTTTTGGCTCGTTGCCCTCTGCCGGGATGGCCCGGATCTGGCCAGGTGCGTAGTCCGCGCCGGGCTGGCCGGCAAAGTACGCAAGCAGCTCGGCGAGCTGCCGGGCGAAGTCCGGCGGCGCTTCTGCACTACGCCGCAGTGCCTGCGCCGTCGCCCGGTCCGTGCCGGGGGCCCGGCCGATCCCCAGGTCGATCCGGCCTGGGTGCATCGCCTCGAGCGTGCCGAACTGTTCGGCCACGGTAAGCGGGGCGTGGTTCGGAAGCATCACCCCGCCCGAGCCGACGCGCAGCGTTGAGGTGGCCGACGCGAGGTGGCCGACAAGAACCGCCGGCGCACAGCTTGCAATGCCCGGCATGTTGTGGTGTTCCGCGACCCAGTACCGCGTGAAGCCCCACTGCTCGACGTGCCGAGCCAGGTCGACGCTCCGGCTCAGTGCCTCGCCGACCGATTCTCCGGTCGGCACCGGACACAGGTCGAGCACCGATAGCGGAACGGAGAGCCGGCTTGTCACGCGCCTAGCCAGCGGTCGGCATGCGCGCGAGCAGGTACGAAGAGAAGTACCTGCCGTACTTGCGCTGCAGGTCCGCGCGCTGCCAGTCCCGCCCGCCGATCGTGCCCCGGCACGATGGCGTGCCGCACTGGCACTCCATCGCACCGTCGTAGTCGTCGAACAGCGCATAGTCGGTGGTGAGTTCCTCGCCCGCGCTGACGTCGCGCATGGCCACCAGGACGATGTTGCCCGCGAAGCCCACGTTGGGTTCGCAGGAGTGATTGATGAACAGCATCACCGGCTCGTACTCGGCCTCCTCCAGGGCGACCAGGCTGAAGCCCTCGGCTATCTGGATCTCGGAGTCCGGCAGGTGACCCGGCAGCGACTGCACGGCGTCCGTCGTCACAATGTGACCGCCCTTGATGGCAACGAGTTCGTCGGCGGTGATCGGTTCGACCGCGAACAAGCCCCGGCCCGCGATGCGGCTGGCCCTGCCCTTGCGAGCCTTCGGGGTGATGTAGCTGGAGACAACCACGGCCCCAGTGTTACACACCTGGTCAGCCGCACCCGGCGGCGTCAGGTCGCAGAGAAGCCGCCGTCGACGCGGATCACCTGCCCGGTCACGTACTCGCTGGCGGGGCTCGCGAGGAACACGGCCGCGCCGGCGAAGTCGCGAGGCACTCCGTTGCGGCCGACCATCGTGCGGGCTGCCAGCGCCGCGGTCGCCGCCGGGTCAGCAGACACCTCCGCGGTCAGCGGCGTCACCACGAAGCCGGGACAGATCGCGTTGACGCACACGCCGCGGCGTGCCCACGCCTCGGATTGCGACCGGGTGAGCGACGCTAGGCCGCCCTTGGCCGCGCCGTAGCCGCCGCTGTTGCCGAACGCCCGGTCGGCCTGCTGGGACGTGATGTTGATGATCCGGCCCCAGCCGCGCTCCGCCATCTTCGGACCGTAGCACTGGCCGAGCAGGAAGGGCGCTGTCAGGTTGACCGCCATGAGCTCGTCCCACTGCTGGACGCTGAGCTGGCCGAGCGGGGGCCTGAGGTTGAGACCTGCGCAGTTCACGAGGATGTCCGGGGGACCGAACGGAGCCGCTGCTTCGCCGGCGGCACGTGCGACCTCGGCCCGGTCGCGCAGATCAGCGCTTACCGAGGCGGCAGCGCAGCCTTCGGTCCGCAGCTCCCCGACGGCGTGCGCCAGCGAGGCCTGGCTGCGAGCGACGATCACGACCTGCGCCCCCGCCTTGCCAACGGCCAGCGCGATGCCCCGGCCGATGCCCGAGCTGCCACCGGTCACGACCGCGACCCGGTCCCGCAGGGAGAACAGCTGATCCAGGTAGGAGGTCATGCGTCAGGCTAGCGAGACCGGCCGGGACGAGGCACCTGGGTATTCGGTTGCCGGGCGGGCGGAGCGGGCTGGCAAGCTTGGCGTCCATGACCGGCTGCGCGGAATGCGGCTACGACTTCGAGTCGCTCGACCGTCTGCACATCCTGAGCGCGCTGACCGCGTTCGCTGGCGAGCACCGTCAGCTGCTCGACTCGGTAGACGCACGCTTGCTCCGGGCGCATCCGCGACAGGGCAGCTGGTCGGCACTCGAGTATGGCTGTCACGTACGCGACGTGCTGGGATTCCAGCGCGACCGGGTCGCCGCGGCGCAGGCCGAGGACGTTCCGTGGTTCACGTCCATGCGCCGGGACGAGCGCGTCGTCGAGGAGCGCTACAACGACCAGGACCCGCGAGTCGTCGCCGGGCAGCTCGCTGCGGCCGCCCGCGATCTTGTCGCCACGCTGACCGCGCTCGACGGTGCCGACTGGCTGCGGACCGGCGTCTATCCCTGGCCCGTCCGCGAGGTCCGCACCGTCGAGTGGATCGGCCAGCGAACCGTACACGAACTCGCGCACCACCTATTCGACTGCCGGCGGCTGCTGGCGGCCGTGCACGGTTAGAGCAGCGGACGGGCGCCTACCAGGCTGAGCGCTCTGGCGGCCAGCCGGCATCCGCTAGCCAGGGCCTCCCCGGCCGGCTTCTTGTCCAGCCAGGCCGGCAGGAACCCGGCGATGAAGGCGTCGCCGGTGCCGGTGCTGTCCACGAAGCGCTCGACCGGCGGGGCGCTGACCCGGATCGGGTCGGGCCTGCCGCCGGCGTACATCATCGCGCCGTCCATGCCGAGTCGCATCACCACGTGCGGGTACCACGCGTTGAGCACCCGCGCCGCCTGGCTGGGGTCATCCCGGCCGGTTAGGACCTTGCCCTGGGCAGGCTCCACGAACAGCAGCGTGGCTCCGTTGGTGAGCTGGAGGAACGGCTCAGCGCCCACCCGGCCTAGCGGTGCCGACGACGCGCCGTCCACGGAGACCGTCATGCCGACTCGCTGAGCCCGGCCGATCGCGGCCAGGACCGCGCTGCGGGAGCCGAGGTTCAGCAGCGTATAGCCCGACACATGCAGGTGGCTGCCGGGCGTGAACAGGTCCTCCGGCAGGTCTTCGGGCGAGAGGGCCGCGTTGGCTCCCGGATCCGACAGCATCGTGTGATCGCCCTTATGGGTGATCATGACGACGCAGGTGCCGGTCGCCCGGTCCGGGTCCATCACCAGCCGGGCGTCGACGCCGTAGCCCATCAGCTCCATGTCCCGGTTGCGCCCGGCGATGTCGGCTCCCCGGCGGCCGACGAATGCGACCTCGGTTCCGTCGACGGCCAGCCAGGCCGCCACGTTGGCGCCCGAGCCACCCCCGTGCACGGTGACCGTGGCCGGGGTGTCGCTGCCCCTGGCTAGCGGCGCAGTCGCGTGGGCGACCGTGTCAGTCATGAGGTCGCCAACGACGACAACGCGGGTCAATGTAGCCACCACCTTCGTCTGGGGGCCGAGCGGGACACCCGCAGACGGGACGGTTCGTCCTGCTCAGGGCTATCAATTAGCAATTTAACAGCTTCGCGGAACCTTCGCCGTGCCGAAGGCCTGGTTGGTGCTCGGTCAGCCCGGCAGCGACGTCACGCGTCCGGCCGCAACCTGCAGGACCACCTCAGATTCAGCCGCGAGTCGCTGATTGAGCCAGCCCAGCTGGTCCCGGAATACCCGGCCTGCCGGGTACGCAGGCACGACGCCGGACCCGACATCGTCGGTGACGGCCACAGTCAGCGCGGCGGTCTGCCGCCAGGCCTGGACCAGGTCGTCGATCCGGGACTGGACGAGTTCCGCGGACTGCAGCGCGGGTGCACCGTCGCCGTCCGGCCACATCCCGGCCTCGTCCATGATGCCGGCGAGCCAAGTCCCGATGCCGTCAATCAGCAGCGCGCCGGGCTCCTGCCGGAGGTAGCTCGCGATATCGAGGCTCTCGGCCGTCTGCCACCACGGCGGCCTGCGGGCCCGATGCCGGGCGACTCGCGCCGCCCACTCGGGGTCTGCCAGCCCGCCCGGCGACGTCGACGACCGCCACGGGCCCGCCGCCAGGTAGGTCACCCGCGGCTCGCCGGAAAGCCGCAACTCGGCCTCGGTCGACTTGCCCGAGCGGGCGCCGCCGATGACGAGCGTGCGGCGTGGCCGGCTGGCACTGCCGCCAGGTTCGGCCGCCGGCTGACAGACGGGGCCGGAGATCAGCTGGCCGTCATCGCCCTGCTGGGCCTGCCACAGCGCGCAGCGGCGGGCAAGCTCGGCCGCGGAGCTGACCCGATGATCGGTGTAGAGCGCGGCCACCGCGGTCTGCGCGGTCACGAGTCCGGCCGCCCGCAGCAGCCCGAGGTGGGCCGGGCTGGCCAGCAGGTCAAGTAGCGTGATGTCGTAGGGCGCGGCGCCGGGGGCCGGCTCTGGCACCTGGCCTGGGCCGGCGGCTACCAGCAGGCGCGCGCCGTCCGAGCCGGTGACGTCCCACCCGCCAGGTACCGGGTTGATGCGATATGCCGAGGCAGCGGGTGAGCCCGTTCCGACCATGGGTCGCCGCCCCGGACGGAACTCCAGCCTTCCGTCCACCAGAACGCGGCCGGGGCGGCGCCGGATCCCAGCGGCGCTCGCTCGGCCGCACGACGCGCACTGGCAGCCTGGCTGTGGCCAGCCGTCGGCGCCGCCGGTTCCGGTCAGCAGCGCGTCCACTCGCCCGCCCGATCATCGCCGTTGGTTACGATGGCGGCCTTGATCCTAGCTAGGAGCGCGCATGAGCTGGACCTGGCAGCTGGAGAAGGCGGACGGCACCGTCATCGTCGCCCGCGACCTGGCCAAAGAGCCGTTCATCAGCCAAGGCGACGCGGAAAGCTGGCTCGGCGAACAGTGGCCCGCCCTGCTCAAGGCGGGCATCGACCAGGTCACGCTGATGGAGGACGGCCGAGTCGAGTACGGTCCGATGAGCCTGCACCCGGCGCCCGAGTAGCGCTTCGGTATCCGGCTGACACTGCTGGCACCGCGCCCGCCGGTCAGACCCGGTCGCCCGGCTTGACCCGCGGCTTCGGCATCCGCATTCGGCGCATGTTGACGCCCCGGAACGTTGCGTAGGCCGTCAGACCCCGCGTGCTCTGTCCGGGGTAGCGCTCGGCGGCCAGGCGCTTGACCCGCTGGCTGACAAACCAGCCTTCGATGGCAATTGCCACGATCAGGACAAGCACGAGCAAGTCCGCGAGCCACTTGAGACGGTCCGGCAACGCCAGCAGGGCTCCGACCGCGACTATCACCAGGATCATGTAGTACTCACCGAAGCCGCGGCGGGCGTCGACGACGTCCCGCGCCAGCGCCCGCACCGGGCCCTTATCCTTCTGCGGCATGGCCCACTGCTCGCCGCGCTGGTAGGCATCGGTACGGCGCATCCGCTCGACGCGGTTGCGGTCGCGCGATTGCTTAGTTGCCGCCTTACGGTCAGACGGCGCCTGATAGGGCTGGCGGCGGTTGGCCTGCGACGCGCTGCGCTTGGGCGTGGGAGCACCCTTAGGCGCGGTGAAGCCGGGCCGGGGTCGGCTGACCGGGCGCTCAGCATCGGCGTCGGGTGCCTGCTGGTCCTGTTCGAGCACCCCGGAGGCGTCAGTGGAACGTCGTCGAAACACGCCTACAGCCTACCGGGACGAACGGCGCAGAACTCCGTTCCACGCGCGCGCGCGGTGCTCAGCCAGACTGGTGCCGACGGGGCGTCGCGCCCTGTTCTTGGTGATGCCCGCAGATATGCCCGGCAGCGAAGCCGTCTGTGATGACGGTGCCCGCCAGCACGACGTAGGCTGGTGCCGAGATCTGCCACGAAGATGTCCGATGCGCGGGGCGGCGGCAGTCCGTGACCCTGGACGCGCTGCGGCAGCAGGACTTCCGATTGAGGGGATGGTCGCGCCCATGGGCGTCATGAAGCGGGTCACGATGGTCTTTCGCGCCAAGGCCAACAAGGCGCTCGACCGCATGGAAGATCCTCGCGAGACCCTGGATTACTCCT
>JASHSZ010000529.1 GCA_030040815.1 Streptosporangiaceae bacterium | reverse complement strand
AGCCAGCCCGCCGCCCCCGCCACCGGCGCCGCGGCCGGCTGCCTGACCCGGTACCTGAACGGGTCAATCGGTTTGACCCAGGGCACCGCGGGCGCGGTGGAAGTCACCATCGTCTTTAAGAACCTTGACAACGTGCCCTGCACGCTGTACGGCTTTCCCGGCGTCGCGCTGGCCGCCGGAACGCCAGTCACCGACGTAGGCCAGCCCTCGACGGAGAACCCGACGACCACGCGCGAGCTCGTCACGCTCGCGCCGGGCGGCTTCGCGTATGCCACGCTGCAGATCTCGGATGCCGGCAACTACCCCGCCTCGGCCTGCACACAGGTGCCGACCGACTGGCTGGCGGTCATCCCGCCCAACCAGACCGTGCCGCTGTATATCTCCTACAGCTCGACCGCGTGCCAAGGCTCGGCGTCCCTGCTGACAGTCACCGCGGTCCGGCCGGGCAACGGCGGGTGATTCGACTCACTGCCAGTCGACGCGGCTACCCGCGTGGCGTGTCAGAAAGCAGCGACAGCAGGCGTTCAGCCTGACCCGCCGCGGCGCCGACGTCGGCGCGCCGACGGATCCGGAGCAGCCAGTAGAGCGCGAGCAGTCGGCGCCAGTCCGCGAGGTGGGACTGCTCGGTCGCGCTCAGGTCGAATCCGGCTATGAACCGGTCCGCGTCCAGGCCGGCGTCGCGCCACGCCGACACGTGCTCAACGAGCACCGCCAGCTCGAACGCGCGATCGCTCACGCCCGAGTCCTCAAAGTCGACGATCCGGACCAGCTCGCCGTCCCAGAGAAAGTTGGCAAGGTTGGCGTCTCCCTGACCGAGCACCCGAGGCACCGCGCCGCCGGCGCGCCCGCGTCCGGCCGCGGGCGCCAGTAGGGTGGTCCCGGTGAGCCAGGCCGCCGCGCGTGCCAGCGCCTCCCTGACCGCCGCGTCCGGACCGGGATCGACGCTGGCGAGCCAGTCGCTCACCACCTGGACCAGCTCTGCCCGCGTGTCCGACTCCCCCGGCACCGGAGTGACGAGCTCAACCGGCACCGCCTGCCACAGCTGGCCGACAGCCACCGCGAGCGCGCCTTCCTGCGGTGCCGTCAGCGGTCGGCCACCGAGCGGTTCACCTGGCAGCAGCGACATCACGATGGCCGGCGGGCTGGCGTCGAGATCGGCGCTGATCGGCTCTGGTGCCAGCCGCGGCGCGTGCTCGGCGAGCAGCCGCAGTGCACGCCATTCCCTGGCTGGTTCCCCCCGGTGGCTGTCGACGTAGCGCTTGACGACGACCTGCCTGTCGTGGTCGACGCTGACCTGATGCGTTACCACTCGGCGGACTCGGCGGGCTGCCGGGGAACGGGCCACGGCACGTTGACCTCGACCGGCAGCCCATCGTCCACGCCAGCCACGTCGAAGCCATACAGCCGCCGGAACTCCAGCCCGGACCAGGCGAGATCGGCGAGTCCGGCCTGCAGGCGCTCGGTCAGCCCGGTCAGCTTCGACCCCACGTAGGTGAGCGCCGCAGTCTGGAAAGCCTTGCCGAGCGCGCCGCGCGCCGCGAGGTCGGTAACCCAGTCCGACCAGTAGCCCGTCGGGTCTGAGTCCAGGAAAAGGAGGCCCTTGCCTTCCGGGCGCAGCACTCTGGCACCCATGCGCAGTTCCATCCATTACGGGGCGACGGTGGCCGAGAGCATAGTGCGCCAATCCCGTGACGGCACGCCCGGCCCTGGCCAACCGGCGCGCGACGACGTCAGGCCTGGCACGATCGGGTCATGGACGATCCAAGCCAGCGGTACTGCCAGCCGGTCAGCATCATGCCTCAGCTCTCCGTGCGCCGTGGTCGCGAGGCCGTCGAGTTCTACCGGCACGCGTTCGGCGCAGTGGAGGACTACCGCGTTGGCGGCACGATCGGGAACCCAGCGGTGGTCTCGCAGCTGTCCGTGGGCGATGCCACCTTCTGGGTCGCTGACGAGTCGCCCGAGCACCTGAATTTCAGCCCGGAGTCGCTCGGCGGCGGAACGACGAGGCTGCTGCTGATCGTCGACGATCCCGACGCCGCGATGGCTCGCGCGGTCGCGGCTGGTGCCAATCAGGTGCGGCCGGCCGCCGACGAGCACGGCTGGCGGCTCGGCCGCATCGCCGACCCATTCGGCCACCACTGGGAGATCGGCAAGCCGCTCGTCCCCTGGCCGCCGTCCCACTGAACCAGCGCCCGCCGACAGCTACCGGGTCTGGCCGTCGGCGGACTCGGGCAGCGCGTGCTGGCCGGACGGCGCCCCGTTGTCGAACAGCGTGACCTCCGGGCCCACCGGAGCGGCCAGGCTCTTCTTCACCGACTCCAGGATGGTCAGGCCCTGGCCGACCAAGCCCGCCGCGATTTCGCTCAGGCCGTCAGCGCCGTTGAGCACGCTGACGTTCGCGGCAGCCAGGCCGGCCGCCGCCTCCTTCACGATCAGCGGCAGCTGCTCTATGAGCATCCGGTCCAGCGCCACCCGGTCGTGCGACGCCGCGGCCTCGGCCTGCAGCTTGGTGCGAGCGGCATCCGCCTGCGCGAGGACACGGACCTTCTCCGCTTCCGCCTCGGCAGGCTTGATGACCTCCGAGAGCAGCTGGCGCTGCCGAAGCTCGGCCTGGCTGTTAGCCAATTCGGTCTGCGCGGCGAGCACCTTGAGCTGGGCCTGCGCCTGGGCCAGCGGCCCGGCCTGCGAGGCCTCGGCCTGTGCCGTGTCGACCTGGGCCTTGTACTGTGCCTGCACGACCATGGTCTGCCGCTGGTACTCCGCCTGCTTGCGCTGCGACTCCTGCTGGGCTTCCGCCGAAGCCTGATTGGCCTGCGCCTGCGCGATCTGCGCCTGGCGCTGGATCGCCGCGTTGTGCGGCGCCGCCATGGCATCGATGTAGCCGCTATTCATGTCGTCGATCGACTGGATCTGGAGCGAGTCCACCGACAGCCCGATCCGCGCCATCTCGACCTTCGACCCGTCCAGTACCTCGGTCGCGAGCTTCTGCCGCTCGGTGACGATCTCCTCGACTGTCATGGAGCCGATGATCGACCGCAGGTGGCCGGCGAAGATTCGCCCTGTCAGGGTGGCCATCTGATCCTGGTCAGACAGGAACCGCTGCCCGGCGTTGACGATGCTCTCGGTGTCGTTGCCGACCTTGAATGCGATGACCGCACGCACGTTGAGCGTGATGCCCTGCCTGGTCACGCACTGCTCGGCGACCTCGGACTCGCACATGGCCAGCGACAGGTACCGCACCTTGCGGAACAGCGGGGCGACGAACGCGCCGTGGCCGGTGATGACCTTGAACGGCGCGCCGCCCAGCCCGATGCGACCGCCCGAAATGAGCATTGCCTGGTCTGGCGCAGGCACCCGGTAACCGAACATTGCTGTCATCTCCAGCTTTAACCCCGTACCGGCTCTGTTGCCGGCTTGCCCAATTATGTTCCGCGCGCGGCCTCAGCTGGCAGGGTGTTCGTCGAAATCTTCCAGCGGGTCAGTCCAGGGGCTCACGTCGACGGCCCGGTGTCCCCGTGACTCGATGACCAGCACCGTGCTGCCCTTCGGCAGCGGCTCGGCCGACCAGGCGATGAGGGCCTCCCGCCCGCCCCGGACGCTGACGATGACCTCGCCTGGCCCGGCCGGGCCGCGGGTCGCGACAACCAGCTTGCCGATGCAGCCGATGAGGGATTCGTCATGCGCCACGGCGAGGTGGTCCTTCCAGCGACAGCGACCGGGCGAACGGGACCGGCACGAGCCGACCCCGTTCCCCTCTAATAATCTCTGCCGGGCCTGACCACCGCGACCAGTAGGAATAGGCCAGCCGACGACGCCGTTGTATGTCGCGTCGGTGCGCTGTGTCCCCCGGGCCGCAACCACTGCCGTCGCGGAATACCGGTTGGCTGGAGCCGCGATGCGCCACTCGCCGAGAGGCGACCTCGCACCGGCATCTGTGACGGCCCCGGCGGGTGACGCCGGGAGCCCCAGCAGGGCACGCCCTCGCGAGCAGAGGCTCCGGGGGCGTTGTCATGCCCGCCGCGGGGGTTCCCAGGGGTCGTCCCTGGGACAGCCGCGGGGGGCTCCGTGGGGTCGTCCACCCAGGCCATTACTGCCTCAGCGAACCCGAGCCGCGGCAAGCTGGCGGCGCAGCAGCGCCGGCGCCTCGGTCAGGGACGGGCCGTACCAGGTCAGGTGCCGCCCGCTGACCAGCGCCGTACGGCTGCCAGGGAAGGCCTCGGGGCCGTCGGAGGCGGTGAACCGATAAGGCTCATCCGGCAGTACGACCAGGTCTGCGCCCGATTCGAGGAGCTCGTCGAGGTCCACGCGCGGGTATCGCTCGGCGTGCTCGGCGTACAGGTTGCGGACCCCGAGCCGCGCAAGCAGGTCGCCGGCGAATGTGCCGTTGCCGAGCACCATCCAGGGCCGCCGCCAGATCGGGACCACCGCGGCCAGGCTGCCCGCGGCCAGGCTGCCCGCGGCCGTCGCGGTACCGTCGATCTGGCGCCAGGACAACTCGGCCGCATCCAGCCAGGCCGGGCCCGGCTGGCGGCAGGCGATTGTGAGCATGCGGCGCAGCGAGGCGAACGCCTCGGGCAGGTCGCGGACTCTGGTCACCCACACCGCCAGACCGGCCGAGCGGAGCGCGTCCAGGTCGGGCTGCCTGTTCTCCTCCTCGTTGGCCAGCACCACGTCGGGCTCCAGCGCGATGATCGCCTCGACATCCGGGTTCTTAGTGCCGCCGATGCGGGTAACCGCGAGATCGGCCGGATGCGTGCACCACTTGGTGGCACCCACGAGCAGGCCGGGCGCGCACGCCGCCAGGGTCTCAGTCAGCGACGGCACGAGCGAGACGACCCGGTTGACCGACACGGGCACTGGCACCGGAAGGCCGAGGTCGTCCGCTACGCACCCGCTCATCACGCCCACCACAACCTCGATCGCCGTTGATCGCCCCCATTGTGACCGCAAACGGCGGCGGGCACCAGCCTCGGTTCGCGCCAGCGCACTCGCATACGCTGGGGCTCCGGCGGTGTCGCCGCGTTCCTCCGATAGTCGGGCCGACCGGCGGCGGGCCGCGCAGAAAGGCGGAAGACCTGATGACCGACGC
>JASHSZ010000528.1 GCA_030040815.1 Streptosporangiaceae bacterium | reverse complement strand
TCCGCATCGATCTGCACGGCAGCCTGGTACCCGTGGGCCTTCGCATACCGGAAGCCCAGCCGACGTGCGCCCCCGACGCCAAGGTTGAAGGGCAGCCGCACAACTGCCGCGCCGGCCTGCCGCGCTGCTAGCGCGGTGTCATCGCTCGACCCGTCATCGATCACGAGCACATCGATTTCCGGCAGCTCACCCCGGATTTCCGCGACGACGTCGCCGATCGAGTGAGCCTCGTTCCAGGCCGGGATCATGATCAGGATGCGGTGGTCATCGATCATTAACGATCTCCCGCTCCGCAAGCTGCGCCCGGATCAGGGCCACTTCCTCGGCCAGGGTCCTGGTCTTTTCCTCGAGCCGACTTGCCTCCCAGCTCAAATGGATGTCGACCAGCAGCAGGAACACTACGCCGAGGAACAGCACGAGGCTGGCTCCCGAGGCCACTCCGACGGCTCTGGCCAGCGCGTTGAGCAGGCCGGGGAAGAAGCCGAACAGCACAACGACGATTCCGACGCCGATCCACAGCACCGCGTACTTCTCGCGTAGCTGGCGGCGGCGAAGCAACTCCACGATGACGCCTAGCAAGATCACGGCCGTCACTGCTGTCAGCACCGTGAGCCTCATGCCAGGTCTCCTCGAAGCTCAGCAAAAAACGGACGGCCGAGCGCCTCGGTCAGCATGCCGCGCCAGTCGGCCATAGGTGTCAGGCCCGCCTGTGTCCAGCCCGAGTGGTCTAGCACGCTGAACGCCGGCCGCCGCGCTGGGCGGGCAAAGTTTTCACTCGTCACGGGTCGAATTCGGGTTGTGTCGAGGCCAGTTTGCTCGAACACCGCGCAGGCCAGACCATACCATGTGGTGCTTCCTGATGCGGTGCCGTGGTAGATGCCTGGCTGCGGCCCGCCAGCGAGTGCTGCGCTGCCCAGCGCCACGATCTGCTCGGCGAGCGGATATGACCACGTTGGCTGCCCGGTCACGTCGCTGACCACGTCGAGGGTCTCGCACTCGGCGGCGGCCCGCAGGATGCTGGCGACGAAGCTCGGGCCGCGCTCTCCGTAGAGCCATGCGGTGCGCACGATATATCCGAGGTCCGGCAGGATCTGGCGCACCGCGGCCTCGCCCGCGGCCTTGCTGCGGCCGTATGCGTTGACCGGCTCGACCGGCGTGTCGGCCCGGTACGGCTCGGACGCATCGCCGGAAAAGACATAGTCGGTGGAGACCTGTACCAGCACGGCCCTGGCCTTCGCACAGGCTGCAGCCATGTTCGCGGCGCCGGCTGCGTTGACCTTGAAGGCGCCAGGCTCGTCTGCCTCGGCCCCGTCGACGTCGGTCCAGGCGGCGCAGTTGACCACGACGTCGCAGCCATCGACGGCTCCGCTGACCGCCTCGGGGTCGGTGATGTCGAGAACCCGGCGTGGCGCCGCCACCACGTCGGCGCCCGGCGTCGCCGCCAGCACCGTGACGAGATCATGGCCGAGCTTGCCGGCTGAGCCCGTCACCAGCCACCTGTTCATCCGCCGGCTGCCCGCGCCTTCAGTGGCTCCCACCAGTCTCGGTTGGCCCGGTACCAGTCGATGGTCGAGGCGAGGCCTTCGTCGAACGCCACCTCAGCCCGGTAGCCAAGCTCGGTCTCGGCCTTGCTGCAGTCCAGCGAATAGCGCCGGTCGTGCCCCTTGCGGTCGGTCACATAGTCGACCATGCTCCAGTCTGCGCCGCACGCCTCGAGCAGCCGCGAGGTCAGTTCCTTGTTGGTCAGTTCTGTGCCGCCGCCGATGTGATAGACCTCGCCGGAGTGCCCGGCCTGCAGGGCCAGCTGGATCCCTCGGCAGTGATCGGACACGTGCAGCCAGTCACGGACGTTGCCACCGTCTCCGTAGAGCGGCACGCGCTGTCCGAGCATCAGGTTCGTCACGAACAGCGGGATGACCTTCTCGGGGAACTGGTACGGTCCGTAGTTGTTGGAACACCTGGTGACGACCACGTCCAGATCGTGAGTCCGGTGGAAGGCGAGGGCGAGCAGGTCCGATCCCGCCTTCGAGGCCGAGTACGGCGACCTGGGTGCCAGCGGACTGTCCTCGGTCCAGGAGCCGCGCTCGATCGAGCCGTAAACCTCGTCGGTGGATACATGCACGAAGCGGCCCGTGCCCCGGCGTCTGGCGGCCTCGAGCAGGACCTGGGTGCCCAGGACGTTGGAGGTCACGAACGGGGCGGCGCTATTGATCGACCGGTCTACGTGCGACTCAGCGGCGAAGTGCACGACCGCGTCGTGGCCGGGCATGAGCTGATCAACCAGGTCTGGGTCGCAGATATCGCCGTGTACGAACGTGTAGCCAGGGTGGCTGGCGACCGGTGTCAGGTTCGCCAGGTTCCCGGAATAGCTGAGGTTGTCGAGCACCGTCACTGATGCGCCAGTCGCGCCGGGCAGGTCTCCTGCCAACAGTGCCCTCGCGTAAGCCGAGCCGATAAAGCCCGCCCCGCCGGTGATCAGGATTCGCATAGCGCGCCTATGTCCACAGGGCCTCCAGCCAGCGGCCGCAATGACGAGGGGCAAGGCTGCAGCCACGCACAACGACGGTATGGATGAGCAGTGCCACCGTAGCCGAACTCCACCTGCGCGACAAACTGGACACGGCGCTAAGCTGACCGCCATGCGCGGAATCATCTTGGCAGGTGGCACCGGATCACGGCTGTGGCCTATTACCAAAGCGGTGTCGAAGCAGCTGATGCCGGTATTTGACAAGCCGATGATCTACTACCCGCTGTCGACGCTGGTAATGGCCGGAATCCGCGACATCCTTGTCATCACGACCCCCGACGACCAGCATCAGTTCCAGCGCTTGCTCGGCGATGGGAGCCACCTCGGGCTAGAGGTGAGCTACGCCGTCCAGCCGCATCCCGGCGGCATAGCTCAGGCCTTCCTGGTCGGCGCCGACTTCATCGCTGGCGAGCCGGTCGCGCTGATCCTAGGTGACAACATCTTCCACGGCACCGGGCTCGGCAGGCAGCTCCGGCAGCGGTCTCTGCTGATAGGAGGGCACATCTTTGCCTACCCGGTTGCCAACCCACGCGACTACGGCATCGTCGAGTTCGGCGCGGACGGCAAGGTTCTGTCGATCGTCGAAAAGCCAGCCGAGCCGAGGTCCCGGTACGCGGTGCCTGGCCTCTATTTCTA
>JASHSZ010000527.1 GCA_030040815.1 Streptosporangiaceae bacterium | reverse complement strand
TGGCGGCCACCCGATAGGCATCACGTCCGTTTCGGCGCCTGCAGTCGACATGGCCACGAATGCACTCACATCAGCGTGAGACGGTTTGTGTCAAGCCATTGGCCGGTGCATGGTTGTCGGCGCTCACGTTATTGAGCAGGGGTGCTGGTCAGGTAATTGACCAGGGCCTGGCCTGTTCCTGTTCTACTGGCTGGCCTCCTTGGTTGTCGCGGGGTTGTGGTGACCGGGTCTTTTGTTGGGCCGGTAGCTGGGTCCGTTCATGAAGACCTGGTGGCTGTTGTTGATGAGCCGGTCGAGCAGGGATTCGGCGACGACGGGGTTGGGGAATAGCGGGTACCAGTCGGCCGGTGCCCTGTTGGAAGTCAGGATCAGCGACCGGCCTGCTCGTTCGGTGATGAGTTCGTAGAGGTCGTCGGCCTGGGCGGGGGTGAGCTCGCGCATGCCGAAGTCGTCGAGGATGAGCACGGCGGGGCGGGCGAGTTCGCCGAGCCGCTTGTGCCAGCTGTTGTCGGCGTGCCCGCCGGCCAGGTGAGCCAGGGCACGGCTGGTTTTCAGGAACCGGACCTCGGCTCCGTGGCGGATGGCCAGATGCCCGAGGGCCTGGGCGACGTGGCTTTTCCCGACGCCGACGGGTCCGTAGAGGATCACCGACTCGCCGGCGTGCAGCCAGCGCAGGGCGGCCAGGTCGCGGATCTGGCCGGCGGGCAGTTTCGGGGATGCGGCGAAGTCGAAGCCCTCGAGGGTGGCCTGTTCTTCGAACCGGGCCCGGCGTAGCCGCCGGTGGATGGCGGTGGCCTGGCGGCGGGAGATTTCGTCCTCGCAGAGGACCTGGAGGAACTCGATGTGGCCGAGCTCGCCGGCGCGGGCCTGGGCCAGCCGGGCGTCGATCGTGTCGAGCATGCCCGACAGCTTCAGGACGCGCAGTGCCCTGGCCAGCGCCCCGGCTTCGATCGTGGTGGTCATGGCCGCGGCGGCCGCGCGCGTGGTGAGGCTGGTCATGACGCCGCTTCGCTGGTGCCGGGCCGCAGCGGCACGATGTTGCCGTCGGTGAACAGCGCGTCGGGGCCGTGCAGGAACGCGGCCGCGCCGCCGTCGCCGGCCGGGTTAGTGACCGGCAAGCCCTCAGTGCCGGCGGCCAGGATGCCCTTGACCGTCCGGTAGGACGGGTCGCCGGCGGCGGCTGCCCTGGCGCAGGCGGCCTCGAGTCGGCCGGGCTGGTGGCGGTCGGCCAGGTGCAGGACGCCCTGGGCGGCGCGCAGCCGGTAGAGGGCGTTGTCTTCCAGCAGCCCGCCGATCAGCTCGGCGCATGCCGGGCCGATCTCGGCGGCTTTCTTGCGGCACCACGCCGGGGTGCGCATGTGGAACGCGATCTTCTCCGGCGGGTAGTCGGCCAGGTCGGTCTGCTTGCCCCGGGCCACGCGGACGTGCGTCTTGACCAGTTCGCCGTGATCGAAGAACTGCGCCATCGAGGCTGTCAGGCGCACGTCGAGTGTCTTGCCGATGTGCTGCCAGGGAATCGAGTACAGCACCCTGGCAACCGACGCGTGGATGTCGGGGCCGACCTTGCACCGCGACCACTCGGCCAGCACGAACGGGGATACCGGCAGCGCCGCCAGGGCGTCCTTCTCGGCCGCGGCGAACACCACGGCGGGGGCGGCGCCGTCCAGCGGCCGGCAGGCCCGCCGCCCGGCCACCTCCGTGCACCAGCGGGCCGCCTCGGCCTGCATCTGCTGCAGGGAGGTGAACTCCCGGCCCCGCCAGAACGAGTCACGGATATACGGCATCGGCCGCTCCACCCGCGCCTTGTCACGGGGCTTGCGCGACCGGGCGGGGTCGACCAGGCAGCCGTAGTGCGCGGCGAGCTCGGCATAGCCGCGGTTGATCTTCGGGTCATACAGGTCCGGCCGGTCCACCCCGGTGCGCAGATTGTCGGGCACCAGCCGGGCCGGCACGCCGCCGAAGAACTGAAACGCCGCCACATGGCACTCGGTCCACGCATGCTGGTCCATCTTGATCACCGGGCGGACGAACAGGTGCCGCGAGCAGCACAGCACCATCGCGAACGCGTGCACCGTGTGCCGGCGCCCGGTCGCAGGGTCTAGCCAGCGGCCTAGCTGCCCGTAATCGATCTGCGCCTCCTGACCGGGCTCGGCCGGCACCAGCCGCAGCACCCGGACCTGCTCCCGGCGGGCCTCCTCCGGCAGGTTCGCCGCCACATACCGGCGCAGCGACGCCACCGACACCGCCAGGCCGCGCTCGTCCCGCAGCCTCTGCCAGATCGTCGCCATCGTGACCCCCGCCTGCAGCTGCTCCACGATGTAATCCCGGTGCACGGCGATCGCCGGCCACGTCACCTGGCGCAAGCTGGTATCAGCCAGCTCCGGGAACCACACTCGGGCCAGCTCCGCCCACCGCTCCTGCGACACCGGCGAGCCGCCCGGCGTCATCCCCTCAGCCTCCGCCGCCGCCAGGTACTTGCGGACCGTGTTCCGCGACAGCCCCAGGCTGCCGGCAATCTCGTTCTTCGACCGGCCCGCATGCCAGTGCGTGAAGATCTCGCAGATATCGATCACGTCGAAACTCCTCCTCGCCATCGGACCCCCCGCCTCGGCGACGAGGGGAATCATCCTGACTTTCCGATGACCAGGTCCACCCCGACACGCACGTCCTGACCATGGTCAATAACGTGATCGGGGTGGTCAATTACGTGATCGCAGCACGCCCCTCACTGCTCAATTTCGTGATCGCCGACATCTGTTCACGCGGCCAGCCGGTGCGCAATGTCGTACTCCGCCGGGCTCGTAGACGTCCGGCCGACTCCTCGGTGATGAACCGGCGCTGGACGCCGATGCGCCGGTCGTGACCAATCGCGTGTCCGGCCCCGGGAATCGCCGCCCTGGTTGACGATGGGACGCCGCGACGGCACGCAAATATGCCCAGGCCCGATCAATGTCGTCCGCCAGGAGCATGGGACCGGCGTTTCGCCAACGGCTTGGGACCGGGTCCGGCGTGGCTGTAGGCCGATGATTATGGTCGGCTGGGGTGGCGGTCAAGGTCGGTGTCTGTTTCGCCAGTGTGATGGGACCACCGGCTGGGTGGTCTTCTCGGCCGGGCAGTTGCGCGGCTTGCCCCGGGTTCCCTGGTGAGGCCAGGGTTTGCCCGCAGGGCCGAGCGCAGCGAGCCCTTGCCGTGCCGGGGGTTCCGGGGCTGGCTGGGCTGCCCGGCCGGGAAGACGCTGCGTGGCGTCATCTTTGAGCGAGGGCCGGGGGTGCGGGGGCAGCGCCCCCGCGGCTGGCGCGGGAACGTGCGGGCTGGCCGGGCGGCGCGTGGATGGCTGGTCTTTGCCGTTGCCGGTAGGACTCACCGTCCAGGACCAGCTCGTATGCGGCGGACTGGAGACGGTCGATGGCGGACTGGGCGAGCAGCGGGTCGGCCATCAGTGCCAGCCATTCGGCTGGATCGCGGTTAGAGGTGACCACGGTGGCCGCGGCCCGGTGCCGTTCCAGGATGATCTCGTAGATGCCGGCGGTGTCGGCGGCGTCCATCGGCTGCAGGCAGAAGTCATCGAGGATCAGCAAGTCGGTGTGCAGCAGCCTGCGGACCTGCTCGTCGTGGCTGTTGTCCAGGCGGGATGCCCGGAGTCGTTTGAGCAGCTGCCCGGCCCGCTCGAAGTGCACGGTGTGGCGGGCGCGGACGGCGGCGTGGCCGAGGGCGGTGGCCAGGAATGTCTTGCCGACTCCGACCGGGCCCATGATGATCGCGTTGGTGCCGTCGGCGACGAACCGCAGGGAGAACAATTCGTCCAGCACGGCCCGGTCGTAGGTGATGGCCGCGGTGCCGTCGAAGTTGTCCAGGCGCATCGAGGCGTCCAGCCCGGCGGCGCGGGCGCGGCGCTCGGCGGAGGTGGCGTCGCGGCGGCTGACCTCGTCGGACAGGATCACCTCGAGGAACTCGGCGTGCGACAGCTCGTGAGCGCGGGCCAGCGCGAGCCGTTCGGGCAGGGTGGGCAGCAGCTGGCCGAGCTTGACGGCTCGCAGCAGCGACCGCAGCTCGCCGGTGACCGGCGGGACGGCGGGGCTCACCGCGCGCCTGCCGGATCGGGACCGTGCGCGGTCCGGGCCGCGAGCGCGAAGTGGGAGGCGTCGCGGGCGAACCG
>JASHSZ010000526.1 GCA_030040815.1 Streptosporangiaceae bacterium | reverse complement strand
CACATCGCTGGCCGGAGCGCGACCCGGAGGCCGCCCAGCGGCTGATCGCCGCCCGCGCGGTCGTGGCCGCGCTCGCCGACTCTCACGGCCTTCCGGCCGAGAACCTGCTGCCGCCCGACGCGGTCCGCCGGCTCGCCTGGCAGCCACCGGCCGATATCAGCCCCGCATCAGTCGCCGCTGATCTGGCCGGGTACGGGGCGCGGCCTTGGCAAGCGGATCTGACCGGCATCCCGCTGGCCAAGGCGCTGCTCCGGATTCTGGAGAAGGGCTTCGAGTAGCGCCGCCCGGCACGCCGCCGTCGCCCGGCTCAGGCCGTACGACGCAGGATGCGCAGGTCGCAGGGCACGGCGGAACCTGACTGCGGCTGGCCGGCGCACGGCAGCAGCCGCGTAGTCGGCGGATACTGCGGGAACACGTTCAGCAGGACCTCGCAGTCACAGCCGCCGCCGAGCTCCGCGAGCTTACCGAGCAGGCCGGTTGCCCGCGGCGCTCGCACGTCGCGCCACCTGATCGTCCACCGGTGCGTGCCGGTACAGCCAAACTCGCTGATCATCCGCAGCAGGAAGCAGCGCAGGCACTCCCGGTCATCAGGCTCGGTCAGCGCCACCGACAGCGCGAGGAGCTCCGCCTCAATCGTTTCGGCAATGTCGTCCGTCATAGTCGACTCCCCGCCATTCTGGAACCCCCGCCCCGACATCCCTGTTGTACCGCGGGGCACTGACAGTTCTGCCACCGCCGCGGCCCTGCGACTGGCGGTGGTTCCGGCTACGCTAGGCCGGTGCGGTGGGCACGCTGGGATCGGTGGCTGGGGGGCCGACGTGGCCTCCGGCGGCTGACGCTCGCCTACCTGGGGTCGGCCGCGCTCTGCGGGTTTGTCGCGGCCGCGGCCAAGGCCGCCTTCGTGGACCTGCACGTCTACCGGACCGGGGCCGCCGCGATCGTGCACGGTACGTGGCTCTACGGCATCCACTTCTGGGGACTGCCGTTCACCTACCCACCGTTCGCCGCGGTCGTGTTCACCCCGCTGGCGGTGCTGCCCTGGTGGGTCGCCGTCGGGCTGATGCTCGTCGCCAACGTGGCGGCCACGCCGGTCATGTTCTACCTGGCCCTGCGCCTGCGACCGGTCTCGCACTGGCTCACTCGCGCCGATGCCGTCCGGCTCGCGCTTGTCGTCTCCGTGGCCGCCATCTGGCTCGAGCCGGTCTACACCACGGTCGCATTCGGGCAGGTCAACATCCTGCTTACGGTCATGGTGCTGATTGACCTCACGCTGCCGGACGACTCGCCCGTCAAGGGCGTGGCGACCGGCATCGCTGCCGGCATCAAGCTGATCCCGCTGATATTCGTCCTGTACCTGGCCGCCACCCGCCGGCTGCGTGCCGCGGTTGTCGCCCTCGGCGCGTTGGCTGCCACCATCGCCGTCGGGTACGCGGTGGTGCCGCGCGCGTCCCAGTACTACTGGGCGGACCTGACGTTCCTGAATTCGAGCCACGTCGCCCGGCTGTCCAACGACTGGAACCAGAGCCTGCTGGGCGCGGTCAGCCGGACCGTCGGCCACGAGGCGGGGTCACGGTGGCTTGTCCTGGCCGTCGCCGTCGGGCTCGTCGGGCTCGCGCTCGCCGCTCACGAGGGACAGCGCGGCAACGACGCAATTGGCTACGGGCTGTGCGCGGTCACCGGTCTGCTCGTGTCGCCGATCTCGTGGACCCACCACTGGGTGATGGCGGTGCCCGCGCTGCTGCTGGTGGCGCTGGCGGTATGGCGCCGACGACACGAGGCCCCGCGACAGACGCGGTTCTGGCTCGCCGCCATCGCCGTGCTCGCGGGCATCGGGTGGACCGGGATCGCCCGGCACCAGCCGAAGCTGACCGTCGGGCAGCAGCTCCACTTGCCAGTCTTCTGGCTGGTGGTGAGCGAGATCTACGTCCTGGCTGGCGTCGCTGCCCTTGGCATCGCCGCCGCGGCCTTCCTGCGCGAGCGCGCGCGCCGTGGCCGGGCACCGGCAGCGGCGGCAGAGCAGCAGCTCGCAGCCGCCGCGCAGCCGCCGCCGGAGCCGGGCGGCGGCGGGCCGCTGCGGCCCCGGACGTCCGAGTGAGTGACCAGCGATGACCCGGCTGAGTTGGGCGTGGCTGCGCACGCCGGTCGGACCCGTGTCGGTAGGGTGCAGCCCGGCGGGCGTGGCCCGCGTCCGCTACGGCGCTCTCCCGGCGGCGGGAGCGCAGGGCGCCGGCGGCCATGCTGAAGACGCCGATCCGGCCGCGCGCGAGCTCGCCGACGTGGCCCGCCGGGAACTCACCGAGTACTTCTGCGGTGATCGCCAGGTTTTCGGTGTCGCGGTCGACTGGGCGGCGACCGCCGGGCTGCAACGCCAGGTACTCAGCGTTCTCGCCAGCTCCGTGAGCTACGGGCGCACCATCAGCTACGGCGCGCTAGCGCGGGCTTCCGGCCTGACAGACGCCGGCCCGGCGGGTGCTCGGGCGGACGGCCCAACCAGGCCTCCGGCAGGCCTCGCCGCACGGACCGTTGGCACCATCATGGGCGGGAACCCAATCCCGGTCATCGTGCCGTGCCACCGGGTCGTCGCCAGCGACGGCATGGGCGGCTACAGCGGCGGCGCGGGTGTCGAAGTGAAGCGCTGGCTGCTCATCCTCGAAGGCGCGCTGCCGCCGACGCTGGACTGGCAGCCTATGGCCCGGCCGGACTGAACTCTCCCGGCGGGGCGGCGGCCGGTGGCGAGCACAGACCGCCTACAGCCCGTCCGGGTGGTACCGCTCGGCCGCAATCAGCCGGCCCTCGGCCCGGTGCAGCACCAGGAACTCCCCCTTGCGCAGCGGTGCGCCGGCAGGGGGCTCGGCACCGAGTTCCGCACACGCCGCCGCCAGCAGGCCAGGCAGGTTCTCCCGGTGCCCGCAAATAAGGACGGGCTCTGCTGCCGCGGCCAGGGTTGCCGCGGTCTTCTCCGGGTCGGCCCCGGCGCTGCTGGCGTCGGCGCCGGTCACGCCGAAGGCCGGCTCGACCTCGACCATGCCGCCTGTCGCCGCGGCGTACGGGCGGACCGTCGCCTGGCACCGTTCGGCTGGCGCGCTGATCACCCGGCTCAGCCCGAAGCAGCGCAACAACGCCGCCAGTGACCGGGCGTCGTGCTCGCCCTGCGGGTCCAGCGGCCGGAGCAGGTCGTCGCCGGGCCAGTCGGACTTGTGGCCGGCCTCGGCGTGCCGGAGCAGGATCAGCGGCGTCGTAGCAAACGGCCCGGCGAGCGCCGCGGCCACCGTCTCGGCGTCGCGATCGTAGGTCAGTGCGACACGGTCCGTCGCCGCGCCCTGACTGACGGCGTGCGAACGGCCGGCCGAGCCGGCCACGTCGAACACCACCCAGGCCAGCCCGTTGATCTCGCGGTTCGGCACGAACTCGGCAGGCGGCCCCTCGACCGTCGCCGCCCAGTAATCGACTCGCTTCGGCACGCCGTCGGACAGGTAGTGCACGGGCGGCAGCCGGCGGCCGAGCGTGATCCGCAGCCCGGTCTCCTCCGCCACCTCGCGGGTCGCGGCGAGCAGCACGTGCTCACCGGGCTCGAGCTTGCCCTTGGGCAGGCTCCAGTCGTCGTACTTGGGCCGGTGCACGAGCAACACTCGTGCGGACTCCTCGGCCGGCTGCCGCACCACGGCGCCGGCTGCGCGGATCTGATCGGTCACGACGCGATCAGGCCTCGGCGCCTCGGCCACGCCGCGACCGGATCAGCAGGTCCTGAATGTCGGCCAGCGGCGCGCCGGAGTCATCGAACTGATGCCGGGTCCAGGCGCCGTCGGGCCGCAGCCACCACGATGAGATGCGCTCGTCCATAGCCATGTTGAGGAGCTGCCGCAGTTCGGTTCGCTGCCCTTCGTCGGTCACCCGAACCAGCACCTCCACCCGCCGGTCCAGATTACGGTGCATGAGATCGGCGCTGCCGATCCAGACCTCACCGGGCGAGTCGCTCGACCCGGTGCCGAACGCGTAGATGCGCGAGTGCTCAAGGAACCGGCCCACCACGCTGCGCACCCGCACCGTCTCTGACAGCCCGCGCACACCCGGCCGGATGGCGCAGATCCCCCGGATCCACAGGTCGATCGGCACGCCGGCCATCGAGGCCCGGTACAACGCGTCGACGATCTCCTCGTCGATGATCGCGTTGCACTTCATCTGGATAAGCGCGGGCTGTCCGGCGCGCTGCAGCGCGACCTGCTCCTCAATCCGCTCGATGAGGCCCGCCCTGACCCCCGCGGGGGCAACCAGCAGCCGGTGATAATCGGATTTCCGACCGTAGCCAGTCAGGTGGTTGAACAGGTACGTGACGTCTTCTGCCACGGCGCTGTTCGTGGTCAGCAGCCCGAAGTCCTCATACAGCCGTGCGGTCTTGGGATGGTAGTTGCCGGTTCCGATGTGGCAGAACCGGCGGAGCGAGCCGTCGGCCTCTCCCCGCACGATCAGCGACATCTTGCAGTGCGTCTTCAGCCCCAGCATCCCGTAGACGACATGGCAGCCCGCCTGCTCCAGCTTGCGCACCCAGCCGATGTTGGCCTGCTCGTCGCCGCGCGCCTTGATCTCGACGACAACCACGACCTGCTTGCCCGCCTCGGCCGCGTCGATGAGCGCGTCGACGATCTCGGAGTCGCCGCTAGTCCGGTACAGCGTCTGCTTGATCGCGAGCACCTTGGGATCGGCCGCCGCCGACACCAGCAGCCGCTGCACGCTGGCGGTAAACGAGTCGTAGGGGTGGTGCACCAGCACGTCCTGCTCGGTCAGCTGGCTGAACATGTCGGCGCCATCGTGCGCGAGCGCGCTCTCCGCGGGCACGAACGTCGGGTACTTGAGGTCACGGCGGTCGAGGTCGGCGATCGCGCTCAGACCGGACAGGTCCAGCGGTCCCGGCAGCCGGTATACGGCCCGGCTGTCCATGCTGAGCTCGGTGACCAGCTTGTCCAGCACCGCGTCGGAGATGGACTCCTCGACCTCGAGCCGGACCGCGGGCTCGAACCGGCGCCGGGTCAGCTCGCGCTCCAGCGACTTGAGCAGGTCCTCGGTCACGTCCTCGTCGATTTCCAGGTCGGTGATCCTGGTGACCCGGAACGCGTAGTGCTCGAGGATGTCGAGGCCCACGAACAGCTCGCCCAGATGCGCAGCGATCACGTCCTCGATCGGCACGAACCGATTCGGCAGCACGCTCAGGAACCGCGGCAGCAGCGGGGGGACCTTGAGCCTGGCGAACATGGTCATCCCCGTTCGCGGGTCCGCGATCATCACGGCGAGGCTGAGGGACTGACCAGAAATGAACGGGAACGGGTGCGCCGGGTCCACCGCCAGCGGCGTCAGCACCGGGAAGATGCGCTCGGTGAACAGCCGCTGCAGCCGGACCTGCTCGTCGCTACCCAGTTCCTTCCAGCGCAGGATCTCGATGCCCTCGGTGGCCAGGTCCGGCTGCAGCTGGTCGGTGAAGCAGCGGGCGTGCCGCACCATGAGCTCTCCGGCGAACTCCAGGGCGTGCACGAGGATCTGGGCTGGCGACTCACCGGATGCGGCTTCCACCGGCAGCCCGGTGGCCATCCGGCGGACCCGGCCGGCGATCCGGACGCCGAAGAATTCATCCAGCGCGCTGGCGAAAATCGACGCAAACCTGACCCGCTCCAGCAGCGGCACGGTCGGGTCCTCGGCTAGTTCAAGGACGCGCTCGGCGAACCGCAGCCAGCTGTTTTCCCGGTCCAGGTACCGGTCGGCGGGCAGCTCGGACGCAAGCCGCGCCTGGCGGGCCTG
>JASHSZ010000525.1 GCA_030040815.1 Streptosporangiaceae bacterium | reverse complement strand
TGGGCGGCGGGGTGGAAGTCGGCGCTATCCCGGAGCTTCCCGGCAACCGCCAGGCCGGAACTGATGCGTGAGGCCTCCTATCAGCGAGCCTTGAGTAGATCCGGCGACAGCTGCGTGCCCCGTTGCGGGCTGGCGCGGCGCTACACCGTCGCACCCAGGCCTCTCACTCCGCGACTGCCACTGCACCCTGAGCCGGTTTCGCCGGCGGAGGGGACACGCACATGAACGCCGAGGAAACCACCCGGACCAGTCGAGCCCCAGCTCGAAATGTCAGGCCGGACTGGACTATCAGGGGGAAGAGAGTGCTGTTCACCGGGGCGTCACGCGGGATGGGGCACTTCGCCGCACTCGAACTCGCCAAGCTGGGAGCCGAAGTCCTGGTCGTCGGGCACAACGACGCGCGGGGAACAGCGGCGGTCGAAGCGATCCGCGGAGCCGGCGGCTCAGCGGAGTTCCTGCCCGCAGACATGGGCGACGCCGACGACGTATGCGCCCTGGCCGCTGCCGTGCTCGGACGAGGAGAGCCGGTCCACGTGCTGATTCACAGCGCCGGCGGCATGCCGCCGTCTGACGCGCGCACGCGTGAAGGCGTAGACCGCGGATTCGCCCAGAACTTCCTCGGGGCATATCTGCTCACGCGCCTGCTCGAGGATCGTCTGTTCGCCAGTGCGCCAGCGCGGGTCATCGCAGTGGGATCGGGGGCGCACAGGCTGTTGAAGGGCGTCGACGTCGACACGCTCATCCGCCCCGGTACGGCGGTCTCACGGATGAGCAGCTACCGGCGGGGCCAGTACCAGATGCGCAGCTACCAGACCGCCAAGGTCGCCGTGACCTCCTGGATTTACGTCCTTGCGCGCCGCTGGGCGGACCAGAAGGTAACCGCCAACGTACTCGATCCCGGCATGGTGAAGAACCAGATGGGTGAGCAATTCGAGGGCCCGGCGCTCAGCCGGATCCTGATGAGTCACGTGATCCCGTTCTTTGCCGCGACCGGGATGCAGCGCGGCTCCCAGCAGTACGTGCGCCTCGCAGCCGACCCTGCACTCGCCAATGTCTCTGGCATGTACTTCGTCCGCGGGAAGGAAAAGAAGCCTGGCAGCTCCCCGCTGTCCCTCAACCCGGCCGTGCAGCAGCGCATCGACGAAGCGGCTGAAGCCTGGGCCACTCCATTCATACGGGCGCGGTAGCTGGCCCGCGCCGTGGGATCACCCGGCTCGGCGGTCTGGGGACGTATCTGCCGAAACCGGCGCTGCCTCAACGTGCCGCTAGTGCATCGTCACGCGGTGTTGACTACGCAACGGCGTGGCGCTCAGTGGCCGGATCGGCCGGCGCTGACTGCCGCGCGGACCTGGATGCGCGCGAGCGTAAGGAGATTCTGCAGGCCGTTGCTGGCTTACTTTGCTGGTATGCCAAGTTGGTGGCTGTGACGCCTTCGAGTGCCATCCCGGTGAGCATGCCTTCGGCCAGCCGACTGATCGGCGGGCCCGGTTCATTCCCAGGGTCTTCCCACACCACCACCAGGCCGTCGCCGGGGGCCGTTGACCGCTGTGCCGTCGAAGGTTTGCGGCCCGCCGTCGGTGTGGAAGTGGAGGTCAGCACGCCGCTGGCAGACCTGCTCAGGGCGACGTCCCGGTAGCCGGTGAAGTACTCCGGATGCCCGGCCGAGCTGCGATTGGTGCTCATGGATACGTCCTTTGCTCGTGAACTAAGGTGTGCCCTGATTGCCAATCGGGCAGCGCCGACGCTTTCTGGGCGCACGTGTGGTGCCAGGCAGGGTCCAGGCGGCAGCGGCCATCAGCCGGGCGGCGGTTTGGCGACGTGCTCCCGGATGCCCAGCATGTCCGTGAGCGCCGGAAGGTCGTCGTGGCCGGGCGGCGCGAGATGCGGGAACGAGGGCACGACGGGGTGCGGCGAACTAGTGATGCCGAGCGGACGGCCGGCCATTAGCGACACTGTGGTTCCGAACGCGTCGTCGTGAAGGCCGCGGCCGTTCCCGGTGCCGGGCGCGAAGTGCGCGGGCTGACCGGGCCGGTACCGGAGCTGATCGGGCAGGAACGCAGCGGCAACGGCCGCTGCCTGCTCGTCGGCGTTGGCGGCTCCGCACACGACGGCCACGTGCAGGGCGGTCCTGAGCACAAGGTCGCGGTAGGTGGCGACGTCGTCGGCGGGGGCGGCGGCATTGAGTGCCTCGGTGGCCGGCCCGGGCTGGGGGAAGAAGAATGACCGCAGCAGCGGATGGGCGGCCCGGCTGACCTGGCGCTGCGAGGCGTGGCCGTAGAGCCTGATCCTGGCCCAGACGGCGACGTCGCTGCCACCGAGTGTGTCGTCGGGGACCTGGAGCGCGATCGCGGTGACGTTCCGGCCAGCCAGCAGGTTGCCCGGCGTGCCGGCGAACAGTTCCGGGCGGAACTGGCTTTCGGCCAGGCCGCGGGTGAACGCGAACAGCGCGGCTGCGTCTCCCCAGAACGGGTCGTGGGCCAGGCCGAACCAGGCCGATCCGCCGCCGACGAGCGCAAAGTGCTGGCCGGTGCGGCCGGCGCCGAGGTCGGCACCATCGGTGCCTGACTGGCTTGACGGACCGGACGCGTAGCGGACCTGCATTTCCTGGTTCCCGTCCGCGTCTGGCTCGCTGAAGGTCATCCGGCAGGCGCGGTCTTCGCGCGTTCCGCCGTCGCTGGCGATGGCGAACTCATACAGGGCGTCGGGCCGGAAGGTGGTCGGGTTGGATCTGCCCGCGTCCGGGTTCACGGTGACTACCAGCGTTGATGTGCCCGGCGAATCCGGGAAGACGTACAGGTCGCCCAGGTTCAGACGGCCGTCCTCGATCGCTGTCGGGCTATCGAAGTGGTGGGACATGCCTTTCTCCTCATCCGCGTGGCGCCGGCTGGCACGGCGCCGGGCAGCGCCGTGGCCAGCCTGGAGTGGCTGGCGGCTGCCGCTGCCCGGTGCCGGCGATGCGGCGGTCAGGAGGCGGCGATGCCCTCGCCGCCGACAGCGCCGGGAACGGTGACCGAGCCGGTCTGGGTCAGGGTCCCGCCGGGGCCGATGCGGTAGGCGTCGACGTTGCCGGATCGGCCGGCCTGCACGTACAGGTACTGGCCGTCGGAGGACACGACCGCGTCGGTGGTGCCGGGGTCGGTCGGCGTGGTGCCGAGCTGGCTGATCGCGCCGCTGGGCTCGGTGGTGAGGGTGGACTCGGTGGCGCTGCCGGCGTTGGACGCGTAGAGGGTGCCTTCGGGTGCGGCCGTGATCCAGCAGGTCGCGGCCTGCCCGGTAGCAGCGCTGCCCAGCTGGGCTAGCGTGCCGTCCGGCGCGATCGCGAAGGTGGCAACGGCGCCCGCGCCGGT
>JASHSZ010000524.1 GCA_030040815.1 Streptosporangiaceae bacterium | reverse complement strand
CTGGCCCGGATCAGCAGCCTCCTGCGTCCGGCAGCCCGTCACCCACGCCACCAGACCGGGCTACCGAAATGCTCGCCCGATGGACTTCCGCGGGATGAGCCTAAGCCGGCTGTCTGGCTCCCGCCATCGCTGCAAGTGAGACGACGACTCCGATCCGACCGGTCGTGAGACCACGGAGCGGTCGTCACACGCCGTTGCGGGCGTCGGCTGCAAATCACGCTCCGTGATACGGGCCGATCCGGACCTGTGGGCGTGTAACCGCCGTTACGTGCGCGTAGCGGCCTTCGGTTGCCTCCACCCCCGGTGGGGCACCGACCTTGACGATCTGATCGTGACTAGCAGTAGAGCGCTCGCGTTTGTAGGATGACTGACTAATCAGTCATCTTACACGCGGAGGTACCGGGGTGCCGCGGTCGGAGTCGGAGAACGAGCGGATCCGCGCTGCTCAGCGGGCGGCGATCCTGGCGGCGGCCAGGACGGTGTTCGCGCGGCGGGGGCTGGCGGCCACCATTGACGAGGTGGCCGCGGCCGCGGGCGTCAGCCATGGCCTGGCATACCGGTATTTCGCGAGCAAGGCGGAGCTCTTCAGGGCGCTGGCGGAGGAGGCGCTGACGGCCCAGGCGGAAGGCCCGGATGCGGCGGAGATGACCCGAACGCCAGGGGAGCGGCTCAGCTACGTGCTCGGCGCGCTGCTTGCCAACCGGCGCGATCGCCCAGAGACGTTCCAGCTGCTGAGTCACGTGCTGGCCGACCCGGCGGTGCCAGCTGACTTGCTGGCGCTGGCCGAGCGGCGCGGCCGGGAATTCCGCGGCCAGCTGCGCGAGCTGATCACCGAGGGCCAGGCCAGCGGCGAGGTGGCCGGTGACGACCCGGACCAGCTGGTGACCGCCATCTCGGCGTGCCTGGACGGGCTGGGCAGGCTCACCGGGCCGCATCGCAGGCAGAGTGAGGCAGCCTTCCCGTCCGCGGAGATCGTGCTGCGAATGGTCACGAGGCCAGCGCAGGCGCCCGGCCGGAGTGCGACTGAACCCCAACGGAGGTCCACGCGATGACGATGACCAGCCGCTTCTTCGGCCGGGCGCTGCAGCTTCCGCCAGCCCAGACTCGCAACGTACGGGTGGAGCGGGACCTGGAGGTCCCGATGCCAGACGGGGCGGTGCTGCTGGCCGACCGCTACGCGCCGCCCGCAGACAAGCCGGCCCTGGTGCTGGTCCGGTCCCCGTACGGGCGGCGCGGCCCGTTCGGGCTCATGTACGGCAGGCTGCTGGCCGAGCGCGGGTTCCAGGTCCTGGTGCAAAGCTGCCGTGGCACGTTCGGCTCCGGCGGCAGGCTCGACCCGTTCGCCGAGCGGGACGACGGGCTGGCAACCGTGGCCTGGATGCGCCGCCAGCCCTGGTACCCGGGCTCGTTCGGCACGGCCGGCCCGAGCTACCTCGGCCTGACCCAGTGGGCGATCGTGGCGGACGCGGGCCCGGAACTGAAGGGCATCGCGGCGCAGATCACCACCTCGGACCCGGCCGCAACCATCTATCAAGGCGGCGCGTTCGCGCTGGAGACCATGCTGCGCTGGGTCGACCATGCCGCCCAGCAAGAACGGCGCCTGACCACCCTCCGGCAGCGGCGAGTCGCCGCCCGGCTTCAGCCGCTCCTGGCCCACCTGCCGCTGGCAGACCTGGATCAGCTGGCCACCGGCAGGCGCGTCAGCTACTGGCAGGACTGGCTCACCCACGACCAGCCCGCTGACCCGTACTGGGACACCCGCCGATTCAGCGACCGCCTCGCCGCAGTCAGTGCTCCGGTCAGCCTGGTCGGCGGCTGGTTCGACCCGTTCCTCCCGGCCATGCTGCGCGACTACGCGGAGCTGCGCGCTGCCGGGCGTCCACACCGGGCGGAACCGTACCTGCTGATCGGTCCGTGGCAGCACCTCGACCAGGAGGCCATCGCGGCGAGCGTCCGAGACTCCCTGGCCTGGCTCCGCGCGCACCTGCTCGGCGACACCAGCCAGCTGCGCCCCGCCCCGGTGCGGATCTTCGTCGGCGGCGTCAACGGATGGCGCGACCTGCCCGGCTGGCCTCCTCCCAGCCAGGCGCAGCGCTGGCACCTGCACGCCGGCCACGGCCTCGGTCCTCAGCCGCCCGCAGCCTCCGAGCCTGACTCCTATACCTACAACCCCGCCAGCCCCACACCCAGTCTTGGCGGCCCGGGCGAACCCCGCAACCGCCAGGCACAGCCCGACAACCAGACGTTGGAAACGCGGCCCGACGTCCTCACCTACACCAGTCAGCCGCTGGACCGCGACCTCGAAGTCATCGGCCAGGCGACCGCCGAACTGTTCGTCGGATCCAGCCGAGCGCACACCGACTTCTTCGCCCGGCTCTGCGACGTCGACCAGGCCGGAAGATCGGTCAACATCTGCGACGGCCTGCTCAGGCTCTCCCCCGGAAAACCGCCACCCGGCCCCGGCGGCACCACCCGGGCCCACATCGACCTGTGGTCCACCGCCCACTGCTTCCGCGCCGGCCACCGGCTACGCCTGCAGGTGTCGAGTGGCGCGCACCCCCGTTACTCACGCAACACCGGGACCGGCGAACCAATCGCCAGCGCTACCACGCTCGCCATCGCGCACCAGTCCGTCTACCACGACCCCAGCCACCCCTCTGCCATCGTCCTGCCCGTCAGCAACTGCCAGGCAACCAGCCAATAGCTGCGTGCCTCCGGAAGCAGGATGAGCCCGGCCGCATAACCGGATAATCAGCGCGCGCCGGCACCGGTTGGTCGCACGAATATCAATCGCGCCGAGTCGGCGTTCGGGGCACTCTCAACGCGCACCACGACGCTCAGCGGCAGATCGTCTCGGTCGTTCGTCGACGCTTCAGGGCACGAATAGCCATGCGAATGACCGCATGACTGTGCGGTCATTCAGCGCGCGATATTCGGCAAGATCGCCGCTCCGGACATCGCGCGCCGTCCCCGGCATGAGCTGTCGCTGAGCGGCAGACTGGGTTTATGAGTCCCGCTCCCATCGCAGGGCTTCCCTGGGTCGCATACGACGCCGAGGCGGACGGTGCGTACATCCACTTCGCCGACGACGTCATCGCGGGTGGTGTGAGAACGATCCCCGTGGATCCGCAGGCCATCCACGGAATGGTGAACCTCGACATCGACGCTGACGGACGCATCGTCGGCCTCGAAGTTCTCGGCGCCACCAAGTTGCTACCCATCGAGTTGCTGCCGCACTGAAGGCGCGTCCAGCGATGTGCCGACGCGCTGAGGCTGTGTCCGGTCCTGGGCAAGATCGACAGCCCGGTTATCGCGCGCCGTCCGCGGCAAGAGAGTGCACTGGATGGGCATGCGTCCACAAGGTCGCATTGTGATCGCGATCCATGCGCGAGTTTTCGGTTGATACAGTCCGAGCCATGAGCCGATCGCGGACTCTCTTTTGTATCGCGGTCTCCTGGCTGACGGTCGCATGCTTGGTGGCCAGTTGCGGTGCGGCAAGCCGCGGCAAGTTCTTGAGGATGATCAACGACACGGGTGCGACCGTGATGATGAGGTCATGTACTGGCGACTATGCGGCGGATCAACGGTGTTCTACGCCGGAGAAAGTCGGACCGCGGGGTTCAGCGGACTTCTCCCTCTCGCCCGTGAGCGCGCCGACGAAAGAGGTAAAGATCACGGGATATGGCG
>JASHSZ010000066.1 GCA_030040815.1 Streptosporangiaceae bacterium | reverse complement strand
TGCGACGTACTGGTCCTGCTTGCCGACCGGCCGTTGCAGCCGGTCGAGCTCGATGGCGCATGCTTCTTCGGCCAGGTCACCAGGTGCCACGTGATCGCGGCGGAACGCATAGACAGCGCGGAGCAGCCCGACGGTGAACGCCCCGGACGAGCCAAGGCCGGTTCCGGCTGGAATGTCGGCCAAGCTCACGACCTCGACCGACGGGCCGACATCGTGCGCGAGCAGCACCTCGCGGATGATCGGATGCTCGATCTGCTCCGGGCGCTCGACTCGTTCCAGCGCGGAGTACTTCAGGAAGTAATCGGGGGTGAACGTTCGGTTGATCGTGATGAAGATGTACTTCGAGATCGCGGCGGACATCACGAACCCGCCGTACTTCTGGTAATAGGACGGCAGATCTGTGCCGCCGCCGCCCAGGGTGATCCGGAGCGGAGCGCGCGTGATGATCATGCCGAGCCCGCCGGCGGCACCTGCGCGACCGCCACCATCTGCCAGCCGAGAGGGAAGTCGTCGCGATTATGCCGGAACCCCACATCAAAGAAGCTCGTTGCCAGCGTTTCGAGCGTTGACGGCGTCGCGCCTGGGGCACGGCCCGCCACGTCGCTGACAAGACGGCGGCCTCGCGCTATCACGGCCAGCTTGTACAGATTAAAGAACGGGAAGCCTGCCCGGAGTACGCGGTCGACACTGTAGCCCGCGTAGCTGAGCGCTTCGCCCAGATCTGACGCCTTGAAGTGCCGACGGTGACCTATGTGCCGGTCGAAGGCCGACCGCGGACCGCCGGGCACGGTGACGACGAGACGGCATCCTGGGGCCAGCAAGGTCCGCGCATTGCGCAGCAGGCAAACCGGGTCATCGACGTGCTCGAGAACTTCCGAGCACACGGCGTATTCGGCGGCAGGCTGGCCTGCGGCCAGCGCGACCGGCTGCAGCAAGTCACGCTGGATAAATGTCACGTCGGCGCCGCGGGCTGCGGCATAGGCCCGGCCGCGCTCAACGCCTGCCGCGCTGTAGTCGACTCCCCACACTGCGACGCCGGGGTACGTCTCGCGCAGGAATATGGCAAGCTCGCCTTGCCCGCTGCCGATGTCGAGCAGGGTTGCGTCGGCCGGCAGCGTGCCGAGCAGGCTAACGATAAGCCGACGGCGGTAGATGTTGGCGGGGTTGCCTTCAGCCGCCTCGCCGAAGGAGTCCCAGTGATGATCCCAATCGTCGGGATTGGGAGCTTCTGGACGCGCAGTGTGGACCGCTCGGTCTGCCGCGCTCATAGCAGGAAGCCTGCGGTCGCAGCGTCGTTGTGGAACATGCGGACGGTCTCCAGGGAGAAGCTGTCGAGGTCGTGGCCGAATAGGGACAGCTTCCTCAGCAGATCAGGCGTCACCGTGATGATGTGCACGCCAATGTCGTCGGCCTGCCGCACATTCAGGATCTCGCGCGGGCTGGCCCACAGCAGCTCAAGCTGCGGGTAGGGCGCCATCGCCGCGAGTGCAGCACGCATCACCGGTATGGGATCGCGGCCCGTATCTGCCACCCGGCCGGCGAACACTGAGATGATCGCGGCTGGCCCGCCGTCCAGTGCGCCAGCCATGACCTGTACCTGCGGCACCGTCATCAGCGCAGTCACATTCACGTGCACACCCGAACTGGCCAGTTCATGCACGACGGCCGCCGTGCTCGCACCGTGAGTGTCAGTCACGGGAATCTTGACGTAGACGTTGTCCGCCCAGGACGCGATGATCCGCGCCTGGCGAACCATCTCGTCGTGTTCATCCGCGAACACTTCGAACGAAATCGGCTTGTCCGTGATGTGCTCGACCAGCTTGCGAGCGAAACCCTCGTAATCGGTTACTCCGGACTGCCGCATCAGCGTCGGATTAGTGGTGAAGCCGGCGATCCCTGGCGTCTTGGCCAGCGCGAGCATCGCTTCAAGATCTGCACCGTCTGCGAAGATCTTTACTGTGTTCAGTCCGAGATCGACGATCACTGCGGACCCTCCGTGGCCCATGGCTGCCTTCGAATCCAGGCCGCTGCCTCGGGCAGATTCGCGACAGCGACGTCCGCGCCCACGGACGCGGGCTCATCATAGTTACATTCCACGTATATCGCTGTAACTCCGGCGCGACGTGCTGCTTCCACGTCACGCCAGCGATCTCCGACACTCGCGCTGCGGCTCAGATCCAGGCCTAGCCGTTCGGCTGCAGCGAGCAGCATGCCCGGCTGCGGCTTGCGGCAGGCGCACGCGTCGACGTCGTCGTGCGGGCAGACGTATACGTCGTCGAGTGGTACGAGACTGCGCAGCCGGTCGTGCATCCGGTCCACCTCGGCCCAGGTCTGGGTGCCGCGCGCTATGTCGGGCTGATTGGTCACGACGACCAGGGCGAAGCCGGCCCGCTTGAGGCCAACGCACGCATCGACTACACCGGGCAGCAGCCGGAAGTCTGCTGCCGACCTTGGTGGCGTTGGCACGCCGTCGCGGACGAACGTCTCGTTGAGCACGCCGTCCCGGTCAAGAAAGACGGCCGGCCGACTGCTGCTGGTGGTCAATCTTCGAACCGCCCGTCCCTTGCGTCAGCAAGCATGGACTCCATGGACGCGCGCAGGGCCTCCGGTCCAGTCCGCTCGCTCTTCCAGCCGAGCGAGCGGATGCGGTCAGTATTAATGCGGACCACAGGCACGTCGCCCTTCCAGCCACGGTCGCCACCGGTGTACTCCAACCGGGTGCGACCGGCTGGAAGGCCGACGACTTCCATGGCTAGCTCAGCTATCTCAGTGACCGTGACGTAGTCGCCCGTGGCGACGTTGAACACGGTGTATGGCCCGGTGGCCGCCTGGGCGGCGACCACGACGGCTTCGATGACGTCCTCGACACGGAT